>SLOR01000337.1 GCA_007132395.1 Bacteroidales bacterium | reverse complement strand
TGGCAGGGTTGATTTTTATGTCGGGCTATAACGGCACCAGTGCTATTCTCAGGGGTATGGGCGACTCCAAAACTCCGTTGTACTTTTTAATTATTTCCACATTTTTAAATATTGGCTTCGACTTGCTTTTCGTAGCTGTATTTAAATGGGGCATTGCCGGCATATCTTTTGCCACAGTGCTGGCACAGGCCATCGCTTTCGGGCTGTCGGTTATTTATCTTAACCGCTACCATCCGCTGATTCGTTTTTCTTTCAGGGGGCTTACCTTCGATAACAGTATCTTCCGGCAAAGTTTGCGCATCGGCATTCCCACCGGCCTACAGCATACTTTTGTTTCCCTTGGAATGGCAGCACTAATGACCATTGTAAACATGTTTGGTACTCCCACCATTGCAGCTTATTCCATTGCCTGGCGGGTGGATTCCTTTGCCACATTGCCTGCCATGAACTTTGCCATGGCACTGTCAACTTTTGTGGGACAAAATATCGGAGCCAATAAAATAGACCGGGTACGAAGGGGCCTTACTGTTACACTGATGATGACCACCGGGTTTTCTTTGCTGGTTTCCATAGTTGCCTGGTTATTCGGAAAAGACATCATGGGATTTTTTACTGACGATGCCGAAGTAATCAGTATCGGTTACGATTACCTGGTGATTGTTAGCTCTTTCTACGTGGTATTCGGAGCCATGTTTGTTATGCATGCCACCCTGCGCGGAGCCGGCGATACGCTTATTCCCATGTTCATCACCCTGTTTTCGCTGTGGGTGCTGCGCGTACCCTTTTCCTACTTCCTGAGCATGCAATTAGGCCCCACAGGCATATGGTGGGGAATTCCCATCGCATGGTGCTTTGGACTTATTGCTTCCTATATCTATTACAAAACGGGAAGATGGAAAACGAAGGCAGTGATAAAGCACGATATTGCGGAAGAAATTTAAAGCTCTCCCCTTGTTTTAATCCCGCTGGGAATGACAAATTACAGTTTTTAATTTGCACTTATCTGGCCCTGCTGCATTTATCATACTGTAGCTTAGTTTACTACAACCAGAACAAATATCTCATCAAAAAAACACGCAAAAAAGCATTGCAGCTTTCAATTTATTATCTATCTTTGCAACCGCAAACGCAAAACAAATGGCTCCGTAGCTCAATTGAATAGAGCATCTGACTACGGATCAGAAGGTTTCAGGTTTGAATCCTGACGGAGTCACTGCAAAACCCCTCACCTATTCATGTGAGGGGTTTTTTAATTTTCTCCCGTTGTCATTTCATATAATAAGGTTAATTTTGCCTTTTGTAAAAAAAAATACAATTCAACAAACCACAATCTATCATGCTGAATATTATCATGTTTGGCCCTCCCGGGGCAGGTAAAGGAACCCAGTCGGAAATGCTGATGTCGAAATACAATCTTACCTACATTTCCACGGGAGAACTGCTTCGCCAGGAAATAAAAGAAGGTACGCCTATCGGCAAAAAGGTGAAAGAAAGAATTGAAGGCGGCGGGCTGGCCGACGATGAAATTATTGTTCAGCTCATCAATAAGGCCATTAAAAACCACGAGGGGAGTGACGGCTTCCTGTTTGACGGTTTTCCCCGCACCTATGTGCAGGCCTACATCCTCGACGGGCTTTTTATCCGTTTGCAGCGTTCACTTTCCCGAATTTTTATCCTAGATATTTCGGATGAAGAGTGTACCCGAAGGTTGTTGCAACGTGCCAAAGAGCAGGACCGCAAGGATGACAATGAGGCTGTAATTAAAAAACGTCTGCAGGAGTACCATCAGAAAACCTTGCCGGTGCTTGATTTCTATAAGAACTCCGGATTACTTACCCGTGTAGATGCCACGGGAAGTTCCACCGAAATTTTTGGCCGTATCCGCAAGCACATCGACGATGATATTAAGAAAAAGGTAATAAATGTAATTATGTTCGGCTACCCCGGTGCAGGCATGACCACCCAGGCCAACAGGCTGGCAGAGGAATTTGACCTCACCTGTATTTCTACCCGTGAACTTTTGCAGAAGGAAGTGCAGGAACAATCCAGCCTGGGCAAGCAAATTCAGCCCTACATGGAGAAAGGATTACTGCTGCCCGATGAGATTGTTATCCGCCTGATTGAAAAATGTTTGCAGCAAAATACGGGCAACGGAGGAGGCTATGTATTTAAAGGATATCCGCGTACGCTTGTGCAGGCATATATACTTGACGGTATCCTGAAAAAGAAAGGGCATGAAATTAATTGCGTTATCAACCTCAATGTTAATTATATTGAGCTCATGAAACGCCTGGATGCACGCAGCCGAACTCCCAGCAAAATGCCCTACGACGAAAGTGCAACCAACATTGTTTCCCGCCTCGAAGAACATGAGCAGCACAGAGATGCCATACTGCAATATTACAGACAACACAACCAGGTGATTGATATTGACGGTGTGGGCGCGATAGAAGAAGTCTACGAACGCTTGCGCGTACCGGTTCTCAGGGCAAGTAGGAACTTACGATAGATATATATTATATTGATAGCAAACAGTGCCGTTTAACCTAAGGGATAAATGGCCCTGTTTTTTCTTTACCCCCTCTCTTCATACTTTCTCACATATGATAAAATGTTAATTAACATAATTTAATATGTGGTTTCATCTTGTAAATCCCATAGTAAGGCACTATCAAATAACGGCTTAGTCTTAATTTGCAGCAGGGTTTACAAACGACTGTCGGGAGCCTTCCTGTGCAGGGTCTGCAAAGTTTTTTGCGTATGCATATATTTGACTGAATTTTGAACTAATGTCTAATTTGTAATTTTCTCAATTTGAGTAAACTCTATACGCAAAACACATGAAGGATGTAAAGATTTTTGTTATCTCGGTGCTGATGCTCTGTCTGTCTGCTGCCGTATTTTCGCAGAGCCACCGCTACATGGGCTTAAGAGACAATACACCGCAGGTATATGCACTTACCCATGCACGCATCGTTGCACAACCCGGCACGGTGTATGAAAATGCCACCCTTGTAATTCGTGATGGCGTAATCGAAGCCTTAGGAACCCGGGTTACAGTCCCGCAGGATGCCTGGGTAATAAATATGGAAGGAAAAACCATTTACCCGGGCTTTATCGAAACCTATTCATCGCTGGGAATGCATTCTGCCGAAGAGATGGCTGAATGGATAAAGCTGAACCCCTCAGAAGCTAAACACTGGAATCCACAGGTGAGAAGCCATTTCAGCGGTGCAACTTCCTATCGTCACAAAGAAAGTGACGTGGTAGCAATGCGTTCACAGGGTTTTGTGGCAGCACATACCCTACCCGTAGCAGGGGTTTTCAGGGGAAGCGGTGCCGTGGTAAAACTTTTGGAAGAAGTACCCTCAAAACAATTAATCCTTTCCGATAATTCACAAGGCATAGCCTTCTCGGGTACCCGGGAGCTGGGCAGAGACTACCCTACTTCCGCCATGGGCGCCCTGTCATTGCTCAGGCAAAGCTTCATCGATGCCCGCTATCTTTTGGCTGCTGCCGCCAACCCTCCCGTGCTGCAGAAAGACCACAGCCCGACACTTAAAGCCCTGGCTCATGCCATGGAAAGCAATACGCCTTTTGTGGCTGAAGTGGATGATGAAGAATGGATAGCACGCCTGGCAGGTATCGCCGGAGAATTTTCACTCAACCTCTGGATAATAGGCAGCGGACATGAATACCGACGCCCTGAAATCATCCGAAATGCAGGGGCAAAACTCATCATCCCCTTGAATTTCCCCGAGGCTCCCGAGGTACTTCGCCCCGAGCAAAGTTTGAATGTTTCTCTGGAAGACCTCAGGCACTGGCAGCTGGCTCCGGCCAATGCAGCTACCCTTGAGGCAGAAAATATTGCCTTTGCCATCACTGCTTTCGGACTGAAAAAACCTGAAAACTTTTTGCCCAACCTCAGAAAAGCTGTGGAGCGAGGTCTGAGTGAGGAACGTGCCCTGGCTGCCCTTACTACCATTCCTGCAGAGATGCTGGGAATCAACACCAAATACGGAGCTCTCCAGCCCGGTATGGCAGCCAGCTTCCTGGTGTGCGATGGAAATATTTTTCGTGAAAACACCCAAATACAAGAAGTATGGGTAGAAGGTATGAAACACATTATCGAAAAAGAAAAGATATCAGGAGAATGGACCGTTAGCGGTTTACCTAATATGGAAAATTTACGGTTGGTAATCTCCACAAGCAAAAACCGCACTGAAGTACAGGTAAAAGCAAACGACAGCCAGTGGACCAAAAAGGCTGAGAATGTAAAATGGGAAAACAAAAGGCTCTCCTTCCGGCTGAAAAAAGATAGCATAACCGATGGAATGCGTCTTTCCGCTTCGCTTTTCTATAAGGAAATGACCGGTATGGGTGAAACAGACGGGGGACAATTATTCAACTGGACCGCAAGCCCCTCAAACGACGACGTTTCTGACACAAAAACAAAAACTGAAGAAACGGCCCGTGAGACTCTTTCTCTACCTGTCCTCTACCCTTCCATGGAGTTTGGCCTTGAGGTCTTGCCCGAAGTAACTCCTGTTATTCTGGTGCAAAATGCCACAATATGGACCCAGGGGCCGGAAG
>SLOR01000202.1 GCA_007132395.1 Bacteroidales bacterium | reverse complement strand
GTCAGCTTTGATAAATTCAGGAAGATCTTCATCCTCCTCCACATTGAATTCTATGGGTTTGCGGCAGATGGAGTCGAAAAGCTTAGTGGCATTTGCAAACAAAGCGTTTGTTGGGAATGCCTCTGGTTTGAGCATTACCTTTCCGGCTTCAATTTTGGAATAGTCGAGAATCTGGTTAATGATTTCCCTGAGATTTTCGGTGGACTGCACTAGGGTGTGGAGGTGGTCTTGCTGTTTTTCATCCAGCTTTGTGCCCGAGAGGATTTCGGCGATGCCTAAAATACCGGTAAGGGGGGTGCGGATTTCATGACTCATATTCGCCAGGAAGCTTTGTTTGAAGTCGGCCGATTGTTTGGTCACGGCCACTTCGGTACGCAGCTTTTCGTTGATTTTTTGCTCTGTAAGGTCAACGGCCACACTGCGCATTCCGATGCTTTTGGCTTGTCTGATGATGGGTGTGGAATATACCAATACAGGAAAAGCAGTTCCGTCCTTTTTCAAGGCCTGGTATTCGCCCGCGCTAACCTCAGGGATGGTAAGTGATTCGTTAAATTCAGCGGTAGCCTTTTCAACGTCGTCCGAAGCGAGAAAGTCAAAGATGTTTGTGTTGTGAGTAATGTCCTCTTTTGTAAGAGACATTTGCTTCATGACTTCCAGGTTGATGTATGTTACATTGCCTTTTAGGTCTGTTTCATACACCATCAGAGGCAGCAGGTCGGCAAGGTTACGGAAACGTTCTTCACTTTCGGCCAAATCGCGGGTGCGGTTTTCCACCATGGCTTCCAGGTTGAGGTTCACGTCTTCCAGCTCGTTTTTCTTTTCGGTAAGTTGCTGGTTGAGCAGGAAGTTTTTCCTGCCGGAGATTTCAATATAGTAGGCGGCAAACATGCCAATGAGGTTGGCAGCGAAGTAAAAGAAATTAAAGCTGAACAGCAGGTCGTAATCAATGTCAGGCGTGTATGCCATGATAATGTTAAAGATTATCAAGGTGCCCCAGCCACCCAGTGTAGCCCAGAAAAACCGGAGCCTGACAAAGAAGTAGCCCGCAAAAAGGATAAGCATCAATCCTCCGTAGTACGAGCCATTTTCAGGAAACTGACCAATCATCACACTTATGCCCGCACCTCCCAGCAGCATTGCTGCCAAAAGCAAATGTTGCCAAACTTTTTGAAAAAAATGCATGAAAGATGCAAGTATCACAGATGTAATAAACGGAATCACTATCCCGAAGCGGATGGTAAGAAACAGTAACAGATGTTCGCCCACCATCAGATAGTCCAGGTAGCCGAAGATGCCATACAGTAAGCCCGAAAGAAACAAGGCAATACGGGTTACAGGAAGAGAGTCTTTGAAATATACTGCCTGAAAAGCTTTTTCCTGCTCCGCGGGAAAATCAAGGGTAAGCGGATGAGTTTGCATTGTAACTTTTTAAGTGCTGTTGACCTGGCAAAGATACTGGTTTTGAGAGGGTGAGATTTGCCAAAAGATTGGATCTGGTATGTTTTCAGGAATATCATTCTGTGAGCAATATATATTTATTTCTTAAACGATATTATAATTAGATATAATTTATCAACACGAATAAATAATTGATAAAGCCAAGTGTTAATTGGTATAAACATTTTGCTTTATTGGTCGAATACAAGGATTGTTAACTCGAAGAATTTAACCTGTCAGTATTTTTCTTTACTTTGCTGAAGGGTATATGTTGCTGACTTGCCGTTGATGCCTCAATGCAATATATGCATATGCGATAATTTTGTTCCTGGTGCTAAGCCATGGGGATAAGTAATGCGGAAGGGATTATATGATAGCTTCGAAGAAACTAATTCATCGAATTATGAAGCCGGAGAAAAACTGCCTTGCAATTATGGTTGTTATGTGTTTGATAGCCATGGGTTGTACCCGGCAGCTGCCTCCTGAGGAGGCAGAGCTTCAACTAAGGGCTTTCGACGGTGAACTGATAAAATTGCAAAGGAACATCCGTCGTACAGCTTCTTTTTCAGCATTGCAGGAGCTTGCCTCCATTCCCGGCACATCTTTGCCTTTTCTGATGCATCAGCCCGATGAGCCTGGAATGGCATATCGTTACGACTTTCATGCGAAAAAAGGGGTTTATGCACACGATACTACCACAGGCCGTTTTCTTCTCATAGAAAGGGCTGATGCCGTGGTGCTTCATTTTTCCGATCCCGCAAACCGCAATGCCCGGATTGAATTTGTGTTACACGATTTTGCGGAGGCCCCTACCAGCAGTGGGTTTTTATTTCCCGTGCGCATAAACGCGCAGATGTCTATCAATGACAAGCCTGCTATTTACGTGATGTTTCAGGGTGAGGTGGCCCATGGTATGCCGGTGGGTTTTCTGCTGGATATGCACTGGGATGATTACCGACTGCGTGCAGAGATGTCCGGGCGTTTGCGGAAGACACGAGGGGAAATGCATCTTGATTTTCATTTAAGCAGAATGAATCAGCAATTGATCGACGCAGATATAAATGCAAAGATCGGGATGGATTCACTAAGCGCTTATTACATCAGAGACTTTCGGTGCCATTTTGCCCTATTCCCCATAGAACTCCGGGCCCGGGTGAAAGCCAAGAACATCCCTGCAGACACCCGGGACTTCGTGGGTGACTTCAATCGGAACAGTAATATCCAGGTGTATTCTGCCCAAAAAAGAGAACGGGTAGGGGAAGTGAAGCTACACAGGCGCAAGGATAAGTTGGATTATGTGGTTTACTTCAGTGACGGGAGTTATATGTATCTGGATGATAATTTACTGAGCGTTATGGCGCTGCTTGGGATTAAACTTCCTTAGCCGGCTTCTGACTAAAGCGGTTAGAATCTTGTTCTTCCTTTATGGATGCCTGTATTATTGAACCAGGGGCTGGCGATCAGGTCGTTGGGATAAACATAATACCCTCCGTTGGGGTCGAGATCTATGCCCGTTACGTATAGCACAGCCTGCCATACCAGCAGGGAGCAGTACCAGTGGGTGTTATCGGCCCAGTGGTCTCTTTGTCCCTGCTGTAACATGTGCAGAACAGCGGGGGTGTCCGGAAAGCTTTTACTTGCATTCCAGCTGGAATAGCTTCCTTTCTGGCTTTCCACAAAAGTGATTATCTCTTCCAGCTGGCTTTCGGGAATGTTGAGTCTGAGCCGGTAGCGGGTGCCGGTGTATTTCGCAGAAAAACTGTCGGTGAATAAAAGAGGATTCTTATTCAGGTCGAGTGCTTTTACCTCCCTTAGCTGATGCATACGCGGCAGGTTGCGGGCATGCGACTCAAACATCCGGGCCTTGCTGAGGATGGAGTCGGGATGGTGCCCGCTGGCAGCGTGCGTAATGATAGCTGCATGGCCATAATTCCAACCCCCTTCAACAAAGGTAGTTCCGGGGAATATATTGCTGTTGGCCCGCACAATGATATCTCCCCTGCGCAGCTCTGTAATTCCTTCATAGGCCAGGGGGAGTGCTGCAGGTGCATGCCGGGGTGTGTCTGAATCTTCCCATCCTTCTATAGATGTCTGGGTGCAGCTCCAAAGGAATAAAACCAAACCCAGGCAGGCAACAGTCTTCAGGAGACAGATGAAACGCTTTGACATATAGATTTTTTGACAGAGGTTACATTGCATTGATTTGTTTTTTGCAAAACAGGCCTGTTTTTTTATGAGTATGCGCCTTGTATAACAAGACAAACAACCAATAAATACATACTAAAGCTGATTCGGTAAAAATAAGGATAATTTCGCTTTGAAGCGTTTTTCTCCTGCAATACTGATGTTGCTGAATCAAGTGACGTGTTATTGAAAACTCTGTTAATAAAATTGATTTGGCATCATCCCACCGCACTTAGCCCCGACATGGCCATATTAGTATAACGATCAGGAGGAATAATGTATTTAAATAGTCAATTAATTTTTACCCTGAACATAGAGGATTTAATTAAAAAATTATCTTTGCATCCGTTTTTAAACCTCCATTCCATTCAAACTCAACCAATGACTTCTGTACCTTCAAAAAATCGTGGCTGGCTGGTAGTAATCGCTGGCCTTACTATTAATCTTGCCCTTGGAATATTATATTCCTGGAGTATTTTCAAGGATGCCATTTATGAATCCATTAAAACCGGAGGGCCTGGAGCCTTTACCTGGAATGAGTCTGCTTTGAATGACCCTTATGCGGTGTGTATTTTGGTTTTTGCTTTCACCACTATTCTGGCCGGAAAGATTCAGGATAAGAGAGGGCCCAGGATTACTGCCGCCATTGGCGGAGTGCTGGTTGCCGCAGGATTTAGTGTACTGGCTTTCACCACCAGCTACGCCTTATGGGTGCTTGGATTTGGCATTCTGGCCGGTATTGGTATTGGCTTCGGCTATGCTTCGGCCACCCCTCCTGCCTTCAAGTGGTTTCCGGCTTCCAAAAGCGGGCTCATCGCAGGCATTGTAGTGTCGGGATTTGGTATTGCTCCGGTATACATTGCCCCACTGGCCACATTCCTTCTAAACAACTATGGCTTGCAAAGTACAATGCTGATTTTCGGTATTTCTTTCCTGGTGATAGTATGCGGAGCAGCTTTGCTGTTGCAAAATCCTCCCCAGGG
>SLOR01000238.1 GCA_007132395.1 Bacteroidales bacterium | reverse complement strand
GCCTGATCTGGAAACGCGCATTGCCATTTTACAGAAAAAACTTTACAACGACGGGGTGGATATGCCACACAACGTTGTAGAACTTATCGCCAACAGTATTATCACCAATATCAGGGAAATGGAAGGGGCGCTCATTTCTATCCTCGCCCAGTCATCCATGAATAAGAAAGAGATTACCCTTGAGCTGGCCAGCACCATTATTCAGAAGTTTGTAAAGAGCACTCCCAGGGAAATTACCATTGATTATATCCAGAGAATTGTTGGTGAGTATTTTGAAATTTCTGTAGATAAAATCAATTCCAACACACGTAAGCGCGAAATTGTGCAGGCAAGGCAGCTGGCCATGTATTTCTCCAAATCCTACACCAAGCATTCACTGGCTACCATTGGAAGCAAGCTGGGAAAGAAAGATCATGCCACCGTGCTGCATGCATGTAAAACGGTGAAGAACCTTTATGACACCGACAGGAACTTCAAAAAACATTTTGACGAACTGGATAATATGATTAAAGTAAAACTTTAGTTAAATTTGTCATACCTCAGGAAAAACCCCGGATTTACATTGTAAGGTGCTTCGGGGTTTTCTTATTTATTGCAGGAGGACTAAGGTAATAACGCCAGATTGTAGCATATAACACAATATTTATAGAAACCTAAAACATATACGCCATGAAAATACTAATGGTATGTCTGGGAAACATCTGCAGGTCGCCCCTTGCAGAAGGCATCATGAAAGCTAAAGCCGCCAAATACCAACTCAATGCAGAAGTTGATTCAGCAGGCACAGCGGCATATCACGCAGGAGAAAGACCCGATCCCCGCTCCATAGAGGTTGCTGCCCGAAACAGTATTGATATTACAGACCAGAGAGCGCGTAAATTCCGAAGGGAAGACTTTTCCAATTTTGATTTGATTTTCGCCATGGATCAGTCTAACTATTACGACCTGGCAGCTCTTACCGATAATAAAAAACATCTGGAAAAACTCCATCTCATCCTCAATAAAACAGAACCGGGGAAGAATAAGGAAGTGCCCGATCCCTATTACGGAGGTGATAAAGGGTTTGATAATGTATTTCATATGCTGGATGAAGCCTGTGAAGCCATAGCCCTGGAAATAAAAAACAACCATCACAGCTAAAAACCAATTTTATGGAGCTCCCATTTCCCGGCACCAAAATACCCGACGGCCCGGCCATAAGGCATATCCAGGAACAAAACCGGGCCATGGTAAAAGAAACCCCTGTTCTTACCTGTCAGACCCTGAACAAACTCACGGGCACTGAGCTGTTTTTTAAATGTGAGAACTTTCAGAAAGCAGGAGCATTCAAATTCCGCGGGGCCAGCAGTGCCGTGTGGGAACTGAGCCAGCACCAGCCCGGGGCCGCCGTTTGTACACATTCATCAGGCAATCACGCCCAGGCCCTTGCCCTTGCCGCACGCCTGCATAATATGAAGGCACATATCGTAATGCCTGAGAATGCGCCACAGGTTAAGGTGGATGCCGTAAGAGATTATGGTGGTGTTATCACCTTTTGTGAGCCCACCCTGCAAGCCCGTGAAGCAACCCTTGAGAAAGTGCAGCACGAAACGGGAGCCGTATTCATTCATCCTTACAATGATTACAGGGTAATACGGGGGCAGGCAACATGCTTTTATGAAATGCTGCAGCAACTCAATGAAGAACCTGATTATATTATTACCCCCCTGGGCGGTGGTGGCCTGCTGAGTGGCACCTTGCTCACTGCAAAATATTTCACCTCGGCAACAAAAGTGATTGGTGCAGAACCTATTATGGCCAATGATGCATGGCAGTCATTCCAACAAAATAAATTCATTCCCTCGCAAAATCCTGTTACCATTGCCGATGGACTGAAAACCTCACTGGGAACGCTTACCTATCCGCTGATAATGGAGAATGCTCATGATATCATTACGGCCAGCGAGGTATCTATTGTGCAGGCCATGAAATGGGTATGGGAAAGGATGAAAATCGTTATAGAACCATCCGCTGCAGTGCCACTGGCGGCACTGATGGAGAATCCAGACAGGTTTGTATCGAAGAAAGTAGGCATCATTTTTTCTGGGGGAAATGTGGATTTGAAAAAGCTTCCATGGATATAAGATACCAATATGAGTAATAGCCCGAAAGCGAAGTCAGGTCATGAAAAAGGCACACTTTACCTCATTCCTGTGGGATTGGGGGCTGATGACTTGTCGCAAAGTCTTCCTTCAGCCAATACTGCACTGGTGAATACTTTGCAGGAATTCATCGTGGAAAACGCGCGCACTGCAAGACGTTCCTTAAGAGCCATGGGCTATACCGGAAATTTTGACGATGCGGTTTTTCATATACTTGACAAACAAACACCCCCGGAAAATATTCCTTCATTCCTTACCAATGCCCTTAAAGGAATAAACATAGGACTGCTTTCCGAGGCAGGCAGCCCCTGCATTGCTGATCCGGGGCAGCTGGTGGTTAAATACGCCCACGAAAACCAGGTAAGAGTAGCCCCGCTGGTAGGCCCCAGCTCCATACTGCTGGCGCTGATTGCATCGGGCTTCAACGGGCAGAGTTTCGCTTTTCATGGTTATCTGCCCATTGAAAAGAAAGACCGTGTACAGCGCATCAGGGAGCTTGAAAATGAGGTTTACCGGAGAAATCAGACACAGATATTCATGGAAACCCCCTACCGGAATAATGCACTAGTGGAAGATATAATCAGCAGCTGTAAATCCTCCACATTGCTTTGCATAGCCAGTGCATTAACTACCAAAGATGAATTTATAAAAACCCTGCCAGCGGGAAGCTGGAAAAAACAATTGCCCCAGCTGCATAAAAAACCCACCGTATTTCTACTATACAAATAATCCCGGGTGTTGTGGCCCGGGATTATTTAAAACAATGAAACTTATGTTACCTGTATTTATTTTGCGGGTTTCATAGCAGGTTTCTTTTCGCGGTATGCATACACCAGCACTCCGATTCCCAGCAGGATCATGGGGATGCTCAACAACTGTCCCATATTGATACCGAAAAAGCCCATTACATCATAAATAAAGCCACCAGTCATGCTTTCCTGGGGTTCCTTCCAATACTCTACCACAAACCTCCATACAAACAGTGTAATGAGGAAATATCCACTCATAAAGCCTTCATACAACCGATTGATTTGTTTAAAATAGAGCCACATCATTGAGGCAAAAATAAATAGGTAGCCAGCACCCTCATAAATAGCAGTAGGATGTACCGGCTGCGTAAAAATAGGCTCTGCTCCCTGTAACCATTGGTTTACGTTACCGATAAATTTAAAGCCCCAGGGCTGGTCGGTTGCATAGCCATAAATCTCGTGGTTCATGAGATTGCCCATGCGAATAAAGAAAGCCGCCAGTGCCACCACGATAAGCAGGCGGTCAGCGGTCCAGAAGAAGGGTCTGGAGGATACCTTCCTGTGGTACCTTAGCATGGCCAGGATTATACCAAATGCCCCGCCATGGCTGGCCAGTCCACCCTGCCATATATACAAAATTTCTACGGGGTTGGAAATATAGTAATCAAAATCATAAAAGAAGCAATGCCCCAGCCTGGCACCTACCACACTTCCGATAGCAATATGCATCAACAGGCTGTCAATGTCTTTCTGCCCCACATTTTCGCGGGTAAATATTCTTCGGATGATTTCGTAACCCAGGTAAAATGACATGGCCCAGAAAAGTCCGTACCATCTTACAGTGAGGGGTCCGAGGGAGAAAATTTCAGGACTTGCCTCCCAGGTTATCTGTAATAGATTCATATAATAAGGATTAAAATTATTCTACACTTAGAAGTTCAACATCAAAAATCAGGGTAGCGTTGGCAGGAATAGGGCCCGTAGCCCTTTCACCATAGGCAAGATGAGGGGGAATGATAAAACGGTAGCGGGCTCCCGGATTCATAAGGACTATGCCTTCATCCCAGCCCTGTATTACTTGTCCGCGTCCCAACAGGAATCGGAATGGCTGACTGCGCTCCACGGATGAATCGAAGATATTACCATTGAGCAGAAATCCGGTATAGTGTACATTTACAATCTGCCCGGGCTCTGCCGGTTCTCCATTTCCTGCATCTACAACAATGTATCGCAAACCCGTTTCCGTTTCAAGGGTATCTCTGCCAGCTACATTAAAAGGCACCGCACGTTTTACTTCTTCCGCAGCAATAACTTCCACATCGAAAATAAGATTGCTTGCCGGGGGTATGGGTCCCCGCCCCTGTTCGCCATAAGCCAGCTGGTAGGGAACATGCAGACGAGCCTTATCTCCAACCCTGAGTTTGGAAATACCTTCCTCCCATCCTCTTATTACCATTCCTTTGCCCAGGGTAAACTCGATGGGCTCATCTCGCTGCCAGGAAGAGTCGAAAATTGACATATCTTCAAAAAATCCTGTATAATGAATTTTTACTTTCATGCCTGGTACCAGCATTTTTCCTGTGCCTGGTTTTACTACTGCCCAGCGCAATCCGCTTGTGGTTTGCGTAAACTCTTTATCAGCAGGTACCTCAAAGGGCCTTGGCGCTTTGTTTACTTTTACAATATCCACTTCAAATAAAAGGGTTGATCTCGGTGGAATATTTCCTGCAGAGGCATCGCCGTAGCCAAGGTGGGGAGGTATTTTCAGCACAGCTTTATCGCCTTCCCTTAACAGTGCAATTCCCTTTTCCCAACCTGCAATTACCTGCGAAGCACCCAGTTTGAAGGAGACGGGTTCTCCCCTGTCGTAACTGTTGTCAATGAGGGTACTGTCTTCCAGCATAAGGGTATAATGCACATAAACCACGTCGTTAAGTTGCGGCTTGCTGCCTCTGCCCTGCTCCAGGATGCGATAATGTATACCCGATTCATGGGTTTGATACACATCAGGTTGTACAGTTCTTTGCTGTACGCTACAACCCAGAAAAACAGCCAGCCATGCCAGCCCCATCAGTTTCAATACGCCTGCTTTTCTCATCTGAAAAAGAATTTAATGAAAGAAGTTTCCTGTTAAATTATACAGGATAGTACATTTACAACTTATTCCGCTCCCAGAAGTTCAATTTCGAAAATAAGAGTGGAATAAGGCTTAATGTGTTGTCCTCTGGCCTGGTCGCCATAGGCAAGGTGCGACGGTATAATCAGTTTGGCTTTACTTCCCACGTTAAGCTTTGAAACTCCTTCATCCCAGCCACGAATTACCTGTCCGCGACCCAGGTTGAAACGGAAAGGCTCGCCGCGTTCTACCGATGAGTCGAATACGGTGCCATCCAGCAATGTGCCGGTATAGTGTACATCAACAAACTGGCCGGTTTCCGGTTTGGGGCCATCGCCTTGTACCTCAACGATAATAATAAGCCCGCTGTTCTCGGCCGGGGTATTAATATTATTCTCGGTCAAATAATTTTCAAGTAAAATATCTTCCTGTTGTGCACGCGTTTCCTGTTCCTGCATCAGTTCCTCTCTCTGTTTTTGCTGATAGGCTTCAAACTCCTCCATGGTAAAGATATCATGCATCAATACATCAACGTAAATGCTATCGCCTTCTTTAATAAAATCAGGAGCTGAAGGGGCATTAAGAATCATGGTAAAAAATTGGTTTGCATTGAGTTTAAAGGTGGCGCTGTCGCCTTTTGCCATCATACGCAGGCCTTCATTGATATCTCCTGAATAAACAGAAGGCTGTATCGATACATAAACCGGCGAACCATATTCCCCGGAGTGGAAAAATACCGAGTCGGCAGGATAGCGGTAGGCCAGGTCAATTTTAACGATTTCGTCAATGGAGGGCTTGGTGCCCCTGTTGCTATTATGAATTTTATAGGTGAGGCCGGTATTGCTTACCTGAAAATCTCCTGATTGGCAGGCAGCAAAGAATAAAACCAGAATAATGGCAATGGTGTTAATAGACTTTTTCATAGAATGAGTGTGTTTAATAAATTACGGTTTAATTACTGTAAATCAACAAGTTCGATATCATAAATAATGGTGGCCCTCTGAGGAATTTTCACCCCATCGCCGGGTAAGCCGTGGGCCAGATGCGAAGGCATGATAAAACGGGCCCTGTCGCCCACTCTCAGAAGTAATATGCCTTCTTCCAGGCCGCTTTCCACACCTCCCTGCCCTACCCTGAAATGTTTCAGGCCATCCTCCTTAGAGGAGTAGATTAAATCGCCGGTTATCAGGCTGATGGAGTAGTGAAATACCGCAATATGATCCTTTTCAGCCCTTTCACCTTGTCCCTCGCGGTAAATCATATAGCGCAGTCCCGAGCCAGTTTCCTGCATATCCCATCCATGTCGGTCGATAAAATCCTTTATTTCCTGATCTTCGGCATCAATGAGCATTACATTGGCTCCAAGCAGGGTTTCCCGGAGTTCTTGCCGGGTGGGCTGTTCCTGATTGCCACGATCAGAACCCTTGCAAGACATCATAAAGATAAGGCCCGAAAGGATTAATAGAGTAATTGAAGGGAAAAAATAATACTTTGCAATCATCTTCTGGTAACGCATAAAGGTAAAGGTACAACTTACAAAATTAATCATTCTCAGCGATTTCATCCAAAGCCTTAAAGTTATCGGTACTGATTTGTTCAAGCAGGTTTTCGAAATAGGTCAGGGTATTTTCCAGGGTATCCTTATGATTGCCACCAGCAGCGTTTTTGTGACCTCCTCCGTTAAAATACTTGCGAGCCAGCACATTCACATTCACCTGCCCTTCTGAACGCAGGGAAATCTTTATATTATCCTTACGCTCAATAAAAATGGCCGTAAGAGCAATACCCTTGATACTGAGGCCATAGTTTACCACTCCCTCCGTGTCACCTTCCTTAAAGTTAAACCTTTGCAGGTCGTTAGCCGACAGCCATATGTAAGAAGTTTTATGCTCTTTTAGTACTTTGAGTTTTTCACTCAGGCAATAGCCCAGCAAACGCATTCGATCTTCCGAATAGGTGTCATAAATCAGCCTGTGTATTTTTTCTCCGTCTACTCCCAGTGCAATAAGTATAGCGGTGATATGGTAGGTACGCGGATTATTGCAGGCGAAACTGAAGGAGCCTGTATCGGTAATGATACCAGCATAAAGGCATTCAGCAACAGTTTTATCAATATATTCAACCCCTTGCAGTGCTTCAAAAAATTCGTACATCAACTCTGCCGTGGAAGAAGCTGTAACCTGCGACAACACAATATGGAAGCCGGGCTGCGGATCGGGGTGATGATCGATGAGAATTTTTGTGGCAGTTGATTTTTTCAGCCGCGCAGAAAGGTCGTCGGTCCTTTCCATATCATTAAAATCAAGGCAAAATAATACGGCGGCATTTTTAAGAAGTTCCGAAGCTATTTTGGATTGCTGATTGGCAAGGATAATTTTTTCACTGCCTGGCATCCAGCTCAGAAATTCAGGAAATGCATTGGGTGAAATAACATTCACTTTTTTATAACCGGCATTTCGTAAATAGTGGAAAAGCCCTAGGGATGAGCCTACCGCATCGCCATCAGGATTCACATGGCTTACTATCACGATGCTTGTGGCTTTGTCCTTTAAAATATTTTTTATGCGTTTGATTTCAACTTTATCCAAAACAAGATGTTTATAATATTCAAATATACAGTCTATATTGTAAGGTATATACAAACGTATTCACACAAAGGTAAAAAAAAAGCTGCAGGGCCTGATTAATCAGGTAAATTAATTATTTTTAATGTATCAATTATTTGTAGGTAAAAGCAAACGTCATTTGCGGCGCAATTGATGGTTTATTTATTTCAAACAGTATTACTTAAGAAGCAATATGGCAGGAAGAATAACACTTACGATGATAAAGCCCTATGCCGTGCACAATGGCTATGTAGGCCCAATTTTAGCAAAAATCAATGAAGCCGGATTCCGGATTATTGCCATGAAATATATTCAGCTCAGCCTGAAACAAGCCCGGGAATTTTACTACGTACATGAAGGAAAGAATTTTTACCCCAGGCTCACCGAGTTTATGTCATCAGGCCCGGTGGTAGCTGCCATACTGGAGAAAGATAATGCCGTAGAGGATTACAGGAAACTTATCGGTGCCACCGATCCTTCCAAAGCCGATGAAGGAACCTTAAGAAAACTCTTTGGTGCGAGTATGGAAAAAAATGCCGTGTATGGTTCAGATTCCGACGAAAATGCTAAAATTGAATGTGATTTCTTTTTCAGTAACCTGGAAAGATTCTGAAGTATTATTTGCCGGAGTTACTCTTTAGACGGAAAATAGGTATCAAATGTGTTATCGTGGTAAAGCACAATAATTTTTGCTACTTTCTTTTCTTCCCTTTTCCTGTTTATACCATATATAAGTTCCTCGTCACCAGCACTTACACCCACTGATTCTTTCTTTTTTTCCCCGCTGAGATTTTCATATTTATCTTTATCATGCATCTGTGTACTTTCCTTATTATTCTCAGCAGGGAAAAGTGTTGTTTCCTGTTGCGGTGAAGCAGCCGGTGCACTTTCCTTTGTATTTTCACCAGAGAAAAGATCCGGAGAATGTTTAAAAATGCTTCCTTCCCCCCTAATAAGCCAGTTTATATTGATATCAGGGTAGTTATCCAGAATCTTCTGCAAAAATTCCAGGCTGGGTTTATTCCTTTCCGAAAGGATATGTGATATGGTTGACCTGGGCACCTCCAGTTGATCGGCAAAGCGCGAGGGTGTCAAATCATACTTTTTAATTATTTCCTGTATTCTGTTTACCATTGCAATTTCAGTTTACAACATTGAACTCTCCGTGCGTTAGCATGGAAATACAATTGTAAACTTAGCTATTTTTTAGTAAATATACAAGTGTAAACTGCATTTTGTTTAAAGTAAAGCTTACACTGGCTCGTAATAGTCTTTGTATTAGTAGTACTTAAGAGAATAATCTACTAAACAAGGGGCATTCATGCAATTAAGAGCAAAAACAGCTCTTATATTAATTAAATACTTGATATAGAAGTCTAAAAACACAGGATACCAGTATTTTAACCTTGTGCATTATGGTTGATTTAGCTAATAAGGCCCGATTGTTAAAAGGTAAGGATTATAATTTTCCATTTGTAACATTTACTTTTTACCAATAGTGATTTCACAAAAGTAACATCCATTATAATCAGTATATTGACAGTATTCGATTCACGCATGTAAATCGGCGTAAAATTACATTTGTGATTATCATTGCTTTGTTTTATTGTGAATTGACAGTTTACATCTGTAACCTCATTAATACTTTTTGGTAATTTCTAAATGTAAATTTTAAAAATTATTTCTATTCTGCATTTTAATTTTATTTTAATACTGTAAACTTCACAATTTACATAAGGCTAAGTTCACTTTATTGGTTTACCCTACTCTGCTGAGTGTATCTTTTCTCAAATAGTTCCTAGGTATTTATCATTTCTTCTTCTCCCCGGGGAAAGAAACCCAACCGAAGAATCTTTGGCAATACCATCATTATATCCCCCTGAGAATAGCATAAAATATATCTTTTCGTACCTTATCACATCCTATGAAAAAATACAAAGGGAAAACAGAGTCCCTTTTCAGTACTTATCTGTTGAAATACAAGAAAATAGGAAGATTAAATAAGCTATTTTAGGAAGGGTTAAATCGGAATGAGTTTGCACGCCGGGGTGGCTGTGCTATAATTTGATAGCTTTTAGCAACTCGGAGCGGTGCCCGAAGTTGACCCTGATAAAATAAATACCGGAAGTTAGCTGATGAAAGTCAGAAAAAGGCTTGATGTGATTAAAACCCGGATTAACGACAATATTTTCCTGCGACCAGATTCTCTGACCACTGCCGTTGAATAAATCAAGGCTCACATAACCCTTTTTTTCATTATAAAACTTAATCACCGATTCCGGCATAATAGGATTGTGCAGTAAGGTGATAAAATAGGGATCTTCAAACTGCTTTTTAAGCAATGCAGAGGCCAGCTCGAAATCCGGGATACCAAACCCGTAATGATTATCAGGTTTGAAATAGCGATTGGCACTGCGAATGATAGCGTTTTTAATTTCCTGGTTGCTGGCAGCGGGGAATTCCTGCCACAGGCATGCCGCCAGGGCTGATATCAGGGGCGCAGCGAAGGAAGTCCCGTTGGCATTACTGATGGAACCAAAGGAGTTGATTACCGCCACCCCTTGCCCCTGCGCCATAATATCGGGCTTTATGCGTCCGTCGGGAGTGGGGCCTATGGAGCTGAAACCCACCCGGGTACCCTCGGCGTTGGTACCCCCTACAGCAATAGCATTATGGGCATCGGCCGGTGAACCAATATAACTCCAGTTTTGCGAACCATAGTTTCCGGCACTGTTTACTACTAACATTCCCCTGCTAAAAGCCATATTAGCCGCCCTTGCCACCACAGTGGTATTTCCATCCAAATCATCGTAGGTATAATCCTGGGAAACATCATCAAAGCGGGTATAACCCAGGGAAGAATTGAGGATATCGGCCCCCACACTGTCGGCAAATTCGGCTCCTGCCAACCAGTTATATTCTTCAATACGAAACTCCGACCTGGCATCTTCTGTACGCAGCAGCCAGTAGGAAGCCCCCAATGCAGCCCCGGAAAACATTCCCGGCAGGTAAGCCGCCATTACTGACAATACGTAGGCTCCATGTACATGTTCTTCAAATACATTTTCACCCGGTGCCACAAAATTTTTGTACCCCAGTATGCGGTTATGATTCCACATGTAATCAAAAGCTTCCAGGCTATCAACATACCTGAATCCTGCATCCAGCAATGCGATAACCTTACCCAGACCCCAGTACCCGTTTTTGTGCAACACATCACCTTTAAGCATGCTTACCTGCCCGCTGCTAGCTCCGTAATAAGGATAATTATTGAGAGTATGCATAAATGAGTATGGAAATACAGCTGTGTAATCCTGCAGATGTGACACACTGTCCGGCGTTTCCGTGCGGGCAAACTGAAGTCCGCCGACATTGCTTTCACTTTTGCTTTCTAGACTTTCCGGGGAGGGTTTTACATTTTCGACCTGGTTAATGAATTCATATTCCATAAGCTGAATAAGGGAAGCCTCACCCTGAACACTGAGCAATGCACCATTGAACCAGCGGCTGGTGTAAAGGATTTCCACCAGACTGTCTGAAAGGAGTGCTTCCGTATAGGCAGGAGAAACAGGTAAATCGAAAAAATCCAGTGGAATGTTCTGTTTCTGACGCCTTTCAAGGGCACGACTGCTTAAAAACTCGGAAGGATGAGATAAGCTGTATGGCGAATGGTTTTTATCCGAAAATTCTACCCATATCATTAGCGGGGTTTCTGCCCTGACTGAAAAGACAGAAAACCAAAGGATGAGCAGTACGGGTAAACGATGCATCATACAGGATTCTTTAAAACAGAATTAACGGCCCCGGTGACTGATATCAATAACCGAACTCCGACAGCGTATAAGAATAATCCACCCCTCTTATAATAGTGCCATCTATTTCCTTACTCAAATCAACGTATCTTTTATATATCATCCCAACGCCCGTGGCATAGATTTCATATTGCAGTTCTTCACCTATTAGGGTTATAAACTCCCTTTGCAGCACCCTTACTGTTGAATCAAACTGAAGTGTACCCACCTCCATAGGCTGATGAGTGTGGGTAATCACATACGATTGATCGGTCCGGATATTATAAGCGTTTCCGTTCCAACTTGCATTTTGCCTCACGGGGAAGGTAAGTTTCACATAGACAATATTCTCTTCAGTTTTTATGGCCCTGGAGGGCAATAGAGCAGAAGTCCATACATTCTTGGGCTTCCAGGCATCCTCATCATCCTCGCGCCAGAATCTTTCCAGTCGCATTCTTTCTTCATCCTGACTATTAACAAACACTGCGGCATTCAACTCTTTTACCTGGTATTGATAATGAAACACCTCTCCCAGAAAGTCGTCATACACCGTTGAGTCCACATCATATACCAGCCAGGCTCCTTCCGAGTAGCCAAAATAATCATGCCCCAGGTAAGCGGGCTCAGCTTCCGTGGTTTCGCAGGCACTGAACACCAGGGCTGAAACAAGGAAAAAAAGCCCGAAGGCATAGGGGAATACGGTTCTGATTAAGGGCATAGCGTTCTTTTAACAGCAAAAAATAATCTTTATACTATTGGTTTTTGAAATATACTAATAAAACCTGAATCGAGCGATGATGTTTTAAAAACCGTTCATATCCCATGGGGTGTCGTGCCTGGAAGGCCCCGGTCGCAGGGGTATTGCTTCCTCTTCCAAATCCAAGAGGACTTCCTCGTGCACTATCATGCCATCCTTGTAGGTGACTTTTCGAATGATTTCTCCGTTGGGAGTATAATAAGTCCAGGTATTTTCATTCAGGTCATCGCGATATACACCCTGCAGGGAAAGTTGTCCGTTTACATGATATATTTCATAGGCACCGTTTAGGAGGTTATTTTCATAATGGGCCCTCATATATAATGTGCCATCGGGGAAATATCTTTCCATGGGGCCTTGTTGTTCACCCCGGTGCCAGGTTTGCATTTCTGCCAGTGTGCCGTTGTCATAATAGGTCTTCCATACACCATGGTTCTCACCTTCATGGTAAAAATGCTCGGCAAGCAATACGCCCTGCTCATTGAAAAAGCGCCATAAACCATTCATTTTCTGGTTTACGAAGAAACCTTCCCCCATTATAGATTGGCGGCGGTTGCGGTGATAATAAGTGGCTTTTACGGCTTCCTCTCCCTTTTCATGAATCAACTCGGCACGCACACCACCCTGGGGATAATAATATGTAAAAACGCCAATGGGTTCATTATTAACAAACTGTCCTTCATATCGTAATGCACCACTGGCAAAATATCCTCTCCATTCACCCTGACGCCTGCCCTGCTCATCCTTTTTATTGAACTCGCCCGCGTATGCATTTGCCTGCAGCAAAAGGGTTAAACATAGAAGTAACAAAGAAAGATTGAATCGTTTTACTTGCATAGGTATGGGTTGAATTTGGGGAACGAAATTACAAATTAACTATTTGTCTTATACACGTGATTCACGGATTGATTATTGTCAGAAGTATAATTATCTTAAAAAATATTACCAACAGGGTTGATGGAGTATTGTTTTGTAACTAAAATATTAGTTATAGATTGCTCCTTAAAATATTTATTTCTGCTACCGGTAATCACTGGATTAAGATGAACAGACCAGTATTTATTCAATGGGGCTGTATTATTGCCTGAGATAATCGCAAAACTCTTTAAGGCCTGGAAATACATAATCAATCAGCGCATCGTTGCAGCTAATTAGTTTTTTATCATCACTTATAAAAACGGTTGTCATTTTAAGTTTCTTGCCAAATTCCATATCAGATATGCTATCGCCCACCATAACCGACTTTTGAAAGTTTATCCGGGGAAAATCCTTTTTGGCTTTAAGAGCCATTCCCGGGGAAGGTTTTCGGCAGAAATGATTATGAGCGTGCAAAGCGGGGCAATAATAAACTTTGTCTATTCTGCCCCCGCTTTCCTCAATCTCTTTTATCATAAACCTGTGTATTTCATGCAGATCGCTTTCCGTCATGAGTCCCTTGGCGATTCCCTGCTGATTGGTAACTACTACGATGGGGCCAAAAACACCTGAAAACCAGGTGATACTTTCCTTTACTCCTTCTATCCATTTGAACCCATTGACATCCACTACATATTCATCAACAATGCGCTGATTGATCACTCCATCGCGATCGAGAAATAAACTCCAGGTTTCATCGGGTTGTAAAGCTTTTTTGCTGCCAAAAGCCATTGCGTCTTTTTTTGATTCGTTAAAATTCGGGTTTAGCTGAATCTTTGCTTTAATAGTAATGCCTTTCAGCCATTAGTAGGTTCTACAAGCGGTTTCAGGCTTTGGGAAACAAAATTTCTTCCACCTGCTGACAAAGAATATGCCCCATCAGAATATGCACTTCCTGGATACGTGGCGTATCCTGCGAAGGCACCTTCAAAAGAATATCGCACAAGGCATTCATCTCTCCCCCGCTTTCCCCGGTAAAGCCAATAATTTTCATCTCCTGACTGCGGGCAGAATGTATGGCTTCCAGGATATTGGGAGAATTTCCTGAAGTGGAAAAAGCCACCAGTACATCTCCCTTCCTTCCGGCAGCCTGCACCATGCGCGCAAATACACGGTTGTAACCGTAATCATTGGCCACGGCCGTAACAAATGATGAATTTACATGCAGGGCTTCGGCAAATAGTGGCTCACGGTCGTAATAAAACCTCCCCGAGAGCTCTGCCGCCAGATGCTGTGCATCGGCTGCGCTGCCTCCATTACCGCAAAACAATACCTTGCCATCGCCCCTGTAGCATTCTACTACTGCAGCAATGGCCTCTTCCAGAGCCTTTAACAACAAGGGATTATTTAAACTTAATTCCTTAACGGCAATGGATTTCTGAAAACTTTCCTGAATATTTTGAAGCATAAATATTTTCGATTCTATTGAGTTCTAATGTTGCACAGGGGTTTTCCCCGCTTTAAAAACGGCCTCCACCAATCTGGTCCAGGAGAAACGCTTTTTTTGTGATTCCACTCCTTTTTTCAATTCTTCTTCCATATGATTTTTGAAGAAACGATAAATGGCATCTGCAACTTCTCCGGGTTCAGGTTTTACCACCAGGCCAGCCACATTATTGGGAACCATTTCCGGTAGTGCCCCCACGTTGGTTACCACCATAGGTATTCCAAAATGATAGGCAACCTGTGTAACGCCGCTCTGTGTAGCATCTTTGTAAGGCTGCACCACAAGGTCGCTGGCACAGAAATAGGCCGCAACCTTTTCGTTGGGAATAAAGCTGGTATGTAAAATCACCCTGTTGCCCAGTCCCTTATCGCGCATAATTTTAAAATAAGGCTGCTCTGAAGAATAGAACTCCCCTGCCACGATTAGTTTTATGGGCAGGTCGTTGAGCTTTTCATCTGCCATGGCATGCAAGAGTATATCCAGACCTTTGTAATCGCGGATAAAGCCAAAGAACAAGATGTAATGGTAATCCGGTGAGAGCTTGAGTTTTTCTAAAGCCTCTTCTCTTGGCATTTTTTCTCCAAAATTATCATACAGTGGATGAGGAGAATAAATTTTGGGTTTTCCCTTTTTATCAAAGCCACATAAATCCTTGAGCACCGATTTGCTTAGCGTCACAAATCCATCACTTCTTTTTACATAATAGCGTGTTAGCAGCTTGTCGCCAGGCCTTTTCTCATGCGGAATGATATTGTCGGCGATGGTAACCACGCGTGTTTTATGGTTTTTCCTCACGATAGCGGCAATGGTACCCAGACAGGGAGCCATAAAGGGTAGCCAATAGCGTATCACCAGTAAATCGGCATTTTCTTTTTTTATTTCTCTGCCGGTGAGCCACCAGTTAATGGGATTGATGCTGTTTACCTTCACCCTTATATCTAAATCGGGGGGCGCAGGACGAATAGCGTACTGTGTTTTGCCCGGAAACAAAAAAGAAGGGTATTGCAGGGAAAAAGTATAGATGATTACCTCATGACCAAGAGCCATGAACTCCTCGGCGAGTCTTTCATTGAAAGTAGAAAGCCCGCCTGCCCTCAGGGGATAAGCCGATCCGAGTATGATTATTTTTGCCAATTTTCTTCTGTAGTTTTTTCTATTAAATAATTATTGCGGTCTGCCGCATTGCGCGATATCAATTCACCAAGGAAGCCTGCCAAAAAAAGTTGTGTTCCCAGTATCATTGCCAGCATGCCAAAATAGAACAGGGGGCGCTCGGTCATGTGATACTCCCCCCAGATAAACTTGGCAAATGCCAGGTAGGTTGCAATGGTAAAACCCAGGATGAAAAGCAATGTGCCAAATAAACCAAACAGGTGCATGGGCTTGCGTCCAAACCTGGTAACAAAGCTGATAGACATCAAATCCAGAAAGCCGTTGACAAAGCGTTCAAGGCCAAATTTGGTATTGCCATACTTGCGCTTACGGTGTTCCACTACCTTTTCACCAATATGATGAAATCCGGCCCACTTGGCCATTACTGGTATATATCGGTGCATTTCGCCATACACCTCAATGGCTTTTACGACTTGTAATTTGTAAGCTTTCACGCCGCAGTTAAAATCGTGCAGATGAATGCCTGTAACCTTTCGTGTGGCCCAGTTGTAGAGCTTGGTGGGAACAGTTTTGGAAATGGGATCGTAGCGTTTCTTTTTCCAGCCGCTCACCATGTCATATTTTCCTTCAACAATCATGTCATACAGCTCTGGTATTTCATCCGGGCTATCCTGCAGGTCAGCATCCATGGTTATTACCACCTTTCCTATACACTTTTCAAAGCCCACGTTCAGTGCAGCCGACTTGCCGTAATTGCGCCTGAAACGCACCGCCTTGATGAAAGGAT
>SLOR01000318.1 GCA_007132395.1 Bacteroidales bacterium | reverse complement strand
TCAGGTTTGTTGTTTGTTTTTTCTGGTTTATTATTTGGGTTTTGTTTGTTTGCTAATTGAGCATTTTCATGGTTCTCACAAAGTCGAAGGGCCTGCGGTCGGACGACAGGATATAAGTAAAAGGTTGTTCTCCTCTTTCCACATCCATGCGACGCCTGCGTGGGCTCACACTGCGAATCATGTTGTTGAACTCATTGTCAGAAGCAATGGTTTGCATGATACCGTTGGCATAGGTGAAGAAAAACCATTCTCTTCCAATGCCTTCATCTGCAAAGCCAGAGGGTACCAGCACCATGTTGAAGATGTCGCCACCCCTGTGCTTGCGAAGCTCTAGATATCCATTTACGTAAAGGTTGAGCGGGAAACGCTCCATATTGCCAATGCCTAGAGGTGCCGTACTATAGAAGGTTTGGGAAGATTGATCCCAGCGCATTCGTAAATCAGCGAAGAAGAAGGTGTTTTCCAGCTCAGTAGGGAATCGCCTGAAACTTCCGCCCAGGATAAATTCCTCCATAAGCCTGCGTGCATTTTCTTCCCCGGTTTTTTTGGCCAGATAGCTGGTGTACTTATGACGGTTCAGGTTAACTAAATCAGGTTCCTCCATGCTGCGCAACGATTTTTCCACGCTTGCCAGGGCATTATCCAGGAAGAAAAAGTTGATTCCCATTACAATATCCAGTTCCTTGTTGTCATTGTTCAGGTCATAAGTCATTCTGCCATAATTATTCATTCCAAACTGGCCCATTCCTTCCGATAGGTTAATATTTCCGTGCGCATCAATTATGCATGTGTTGGGATTGATGCTGATGATGTTGTCGGGAAGTTGTGAATTGGCAAATTTTTCGGCCGTAGAAACCTGGTACTGGCTCATGTTACGGTCCCAGGTAAGGTAGCCTGTTGCATTGATAATTTCTATATCGGAATAATGTTTTCTCCGGCCAAACAGTGCGGGGTAAATGTGTATGGAATCGCCTGCCAGCATTATTGACGATAGTATACGGCCATTGGCTTCATTGCGCAGGTCTTCCTGCAGGGGAATAAAGATGCTGTCTTTTTTAATACGGGCTTCAAACCTCATACCATCGGGTTGATAGTCGGGGCAGTCCACAAAAATTTGCGCTGCACCTTTATAGAAGAAGTCGGGGTTTTCGGCCTGCAATTCTACATCGCCCATGAACCCGAAGCGTGGGCTGATGGTAAAGTCGTGCTCGGGCTCAATACGTGCTTTGGCAAAGGTAGTTTTGTAAGCCCTGTCCACATTGATGGTTTCAAAATGGATGGGCTGCACAGCACCGGTTTCATCCACAAAATCATACTTCCCGCTGCCGGCATAATTCCACCGCGAGGCAATATTTATATCTGCATCGTAAAAGCGGTGATGCAGGGTGTAGGTATTGGCCAACACCATGGCATTTTCAAGTTTGCTGATTTCGGCACGGGGAAGTATCTGTACCTGCTCGTTATGCGGATAAACAGCCGCATCGGCTACTTTGATGATTTTTACATAGTCAGCATAAATCACATTTTCGCCCGGGTTGTAGTTTATGGTTCCAGCATAAAACTTCAGCGAATCCTGTGCCGGGTGGGTAGAAATCAGTTCTTTCCCTGCAAAATCATATTGTATCCATTGCTCAGGGCTGATGGTGCCCATAGCCGCTATTTCAGGCTGCAAGGTATTGGCCATGGCCAGGTCGCCACGGGGCATATCCCATTCATAATCGAAGCCATAGGCATCGAAGCGGTTGTTCAGGAATGCCAGTTTGGAGGTGCCTTCAATGCTTTTCATTTCAGCACTTCGCGATTTCATATCCACGAAACTTTCATAGCCCGTGGCCCTGAATGCCACCTCATCCTTATCCGGTACATTTAAATCCATGTCTGCCAGGTTGGAAGAAAAATCCATTCGCTTGAAATCGTACTCCTTTGCCATGAGGCTGGCGCCAAACAAATCCATTTTTCCTTCTCCGGTAAGCCCCGAAGGCGTAAGTTCTATACTGCCCGAGAGGCTTGCCAGATCCCCGAAAAATTTCATAGGATGCGTGGTGTGGGCCAGGTGCATATTGTCTTGAAAAGGCTTATAAAGCATGTTGATATCTCTGGCTGCTATTTCAGGGTACTCCACCGGGTTTTCTCTGGGGTCGAGTGTGAAAGTATTAATTTTTGCCCTGGCCGAATCGGGAAACATGAGCATGCTGTTGGCATCCAGGGTGGCAGAGAGGTACTCCAGGCGGCCATCGGCCCGCAGGCCTTCGTAGCTCATATCGATGGGCCCTTTGTAAAGCGCCTTGCCATCGTAAACCGGGTAGCCCTCATCGGGTGTTCGGGTGTTAAACCCCAGGGAGTAGTCGGGCTGCACTGTTAGAAAATCATAGAAATCAGGAAATATTCCCGTGGAGATAAAAACCCCGTCGAAGGCAATATTGTCGGTGGTGGCATGGTCGAGGCTGTCAATGGAGAAGGGGATAAGTCTGAAATAAACATCCTCCCTCTTGTACACCCCGCTTTGCACGAACTCCCGGTCGTAATACACATAGGATTCGTTGTCGGAATTGAAGATGGGATACCTGGGATAGGGTAACTGGCCCGATTTGTTGCTGGGGTGATCCACCAGCAACTCCCCGTTGATGCCTTCCAATACCGTTCTTACCCTCACGTAGGAGTGGCGGCCCCGGCTGTCTGCGTCGAATGAACGCACACTAAAGCTCATGGAGTCGGTGTTTACCAGGTCGATTTTAAAATTGTCGTAATCAAAGAAAAATTCCTTGCCGTAAAAGTCAAACAGGCCCGATTCAATTCTTCCGTTGAAGTACATGTCCCTGTTTTTCTTCATCACCACTTCCTGCTCATAAGGATGGATTACTACATTTTTCTGATCACTCAGAGGAATGCGTTCCACCCCGTAGAGGTGCAGATCGAAATTGTTCATATTGAGCCTGGCATTTACCGGAGCATGGGAGCTAACCTGTATCACATCGAAGTCAGCTCGTCCGGCATAGGCCATAATGTAATGAGATATCCTATCCTGCAGGGTAATGGTTTGGGTGTCGGCATCGTACGACACAAATCCATAATAGGAAAAATTGAGAATCTGCGCCAGTACACTTCCTTCGTCCTGCCTGAGAAAGCGGGCGTAACCCGACAGGGGAACTTCGTTGGAGCCGTATTCGCGGGCATAGGTGCGTAATCGCACCAATGGGTGAATGTTGGATATGCCCTGCATGCGCATGTATCGCAAGTCGGAGAAGAAGTCGTGGGATTCAAAGACCGCACTACCTTTATCACTCATTCCACGTATCATCCTCAACTCAATATCATAGGTGTCGGTTATCCAATATATGGCCTCGCAATACATATCGAGTTTGTGGAAGGTGTTGATGAACGGGGCCCTGGAGAAACCTTGTTCTTCGCGCTGGAGCGAAAACTCCCGTGTGTCATTCAGGTATCGCATGTTGATGGAAGGGTGATAGATAGAATCGCCCGAAAGGTATATACTTACCGCTGCTCTGTCGGAGATGATTCTGTCCTGCCGTATGCTGAAGGAGCTGCTGCGGGCGGTGATAAACAGGGAGTCGGCCCGGTAGAATTTGATGGTGGCATCTGCATCTTCCGTTCCTGAGCCCAGTATTCTCTGTCCCAGCATGGTAAATCCACCCAGGAAGTCTATTCCCTGGAAAAGGTTGCGTATTTCGTGTACCGCCTGGTAAGACTGGAAACTGGGGTAACGTGCATTTTCGGGTTTTACCTCTGCAATGAGCCTTTCCTGCAGCCTGCCTTGCAAAGGTTGGCTGAAAAAGTCGAAGTTGTAAAAGGTTACCGAATCCATTTCGAAGCGGGCATGGTTCAGATTAATGGTATAGCCCTTCAGGGTGGCATAAACTCTCTCGGGGTCCAGTTCAACCCGCTCCCAGGTAAATCGTCCGCCTGTACCCTGCAGCTTGTCTTCCAAAGGGAATACTTTGCCTGAGGTATTGAGGATGATGGTACTGTCGCGCTGGGAATAGCATGCCACATCGCTGTTGCTGAAGCTTATGGCAGGGACATCCTCATCCATTGTCAGCGACCACCGGTTTGTTTTCAACTGCCAGGTAACATTGGAGGAAGAGAATACAATGTTGTCGTTAAAAAGGTTAAGGCTTTTGTGCCAGTAAGTGAGCAATCTACGCTGGCTGGCAATGTTGAGCATGTTTTCAAAACTGCGGTGCCAGTTATCGAAATTCAGATCGGCTTGCTGTGTGTTCAGCACTGCTACTACTCCCTGCAGGTACAAAGCATAATCGGGCCATGGGCGCAATCGCATTCCCAGCATGGCATCCATAGTGTTATACACCCACTCCTTTTGTGTTTCCAGCATGTGGCCATTTTTCCACAGGATGGCAAAGGTGTCGAGGTGAGCCTGTGCACGTATCCTGTCCTGACGGTCAATATTCATTATCAGCTCGTTAAGTTCGCTGATAAAGGCTTCGTCGTGGCGGGTGAATTTATCGGTTCGCTGCGCCTGCAGTAAACCACTCGTGGCCAGGGTGAGAAGCAGGAAAATAAGGACGATTCTGTGTTGCATTGCGGTGTGGGTATTGGTGCTGTAAAAGTTTTCCGGCAGGGCCGAAAGAAGTTATATCTATAAACGGGCTGTTTTAAAAGCCTGATGTCAGAGACGCTGAGTGATTCGATGGCCTTCGACAGGCTCAGGTGCCGGGGATTTTTTCCGGCAGGTATTTAGCGGCTATTATATGTAAGGCTTTTAAAACAGCCCCGTTGGCTTGTTATGAGATTTTCTGAAGTTTTACGGCCACCCATTCTTTGTTCTGCTTGAAAGCAATAGCTTTCATTCCCAATCCGGCGGCTAAGCCGGTGATTTCCTCCATATTTTCAGCAAAGAAACCGCTGATAAACAAAAGTCCGTTAGGGCGTAGAACAGAAATAAATGTTTCCATATCTTCCATAAGCACATTTTTGGTAATATTTGCCAGGATGATATCAAAAGTATCCCCGCCCAGCAGGGTAGCATCGCCCAGCAGCACCTTGATATCGTCGGTATTATTCCTGCGGATGTTTTCAAGTGTGTTTTCCCAGGCATAGGGGTAGTTGTCGATGGCCAGCACGGGTTGTGCACCCATTTTAGCTGCCAGTATAGCCAGAATGCCCGTGCCGCAGCCCATATCCAGCACATGCTGATTTTTAAAATCGGTTTCCAGCATCCACTGCACCATCAGGCTGGTGGTTTCGTGATGGCCGGTGCCAAAGGACATTTTGGGTTCAATGATGATTTCAAAGGGGTAATCAGGTTTTGCCGGATGGAAAGGTGCACGGATGTAGCACTGCTGCTGCACATCTACCGGCTCGAAATTGCTTTCCCATACCTTGTTCCAGTTCTGGCTGTCGATTATTTTCACAGTGAAGTTGAAGGAAACATTTTTTGCTTCCTCCTCTGTCAGTTGCACTGCATCCAGCTTCTTCTGGTCGAAATCGGCAGCCTGAATATAAGCTTTAAACCCCCTGAGGTTTTCCTCGAAGCTCTCAAAGCCTATTTCTGCCAGCTCACTGATGAGCAGGTCGGTCCAGGGCTCGGTAGGTTCTACAATGCAGGTTACTTCTACGTAGTCGATTACACTCATTAGCTGAAAGATTTAATGATGGTTGAAAAATCTGCAGCTTTCAGTGAGGCGCCTCCGATGAGGCCTCCATCCACATCTTCCTTGGCAAATAATTCTTCTGCATTCTGGGCGTTGCAACTTCCCCCGTAAAGGATGGATGTATTATGTGCAACGATATCGCCATATTTTTCTGCAATAATACTACGGATGTAGGCATGCATTTCCTGTGCTTGCCCGGGGCTGGCCGTAACACCGGTTCCGATGGCCCACACGGGTTCGTAGGCAATAACAACTTTAGCGAAATCCACGGGGCTGAGCCAGAAAAGACCTTTCTCCAGTTGTTTTTTCACCACCTGGAAGTGATTTTCTGCATTTCTTTCTTCCAGCACCTCACCACAACAGAACATAGGGCGAAGGTTATTTTTGAGTGCTATTTCGGTTTTTTTGGCAAGTACCTCGTCGGTTTCGCCAAAATAGGAGCGTCTTTCGGAGTGTCCAATCAATACATTTCCTGCACCTGCTGATTGAATCATCATAGCTGAGGTTTCTCCTGTGTAGGCGCCTTTCTCTTCGGTATGGCAGTTTTGTGCTCCGGCCTCAAGGCCTTCTGATTCGGCAACATCAGCTGCCACGCTTGCCAGGTGAATAAAAGGGGTAAACAATATTACGCCGGGCTGGCCCTTGAGATTCTGCAACGGATTTTGCCTTACAAAGTCTTTTATTTCTGATGATAGTTGTTTGCCTTCTTCAAGTGTAAGGTTCATTTTCCAGTTTCCTGCTACAATTTTCTTTCTCATTTGTATTGATTTTAGGTTTAATAAAACGCTGAAGTTTTGTTTGTAATGTTGACAGGATAATTCTTCAATTACCCGTAAACTGCAAAAGTAATAAAAGTACGGGGGCAAAAAGTAAGTATAATCCTTGATTTTAACCTGTAACCCTTTATGGGTTCGCAGCTCGTTAATATTTTTTAAACGGCAGAAGACGGTGATTATTACAGGATTGGCAGGAGTAGCTGCATCACTGCAGCCTGATACGGGGGTCGAGCAGGCCGTAAATAATATCCACAAGAATATTTATGAAAACCAGCATCACCGATATAATCAGTACTGCTCCCATGATAAGCGGGAAGTCGTAGGTTTCCAGCGAATCAACGATTACCACGCCGATTCCTTTCCAGTCAAAAACGTACTCCACGAAAACGGCTCCTGCCATAAGTGAGGCAAACCAGCCTGAGATAGCCGTGATAACCGGGTTCATTGCATTTTTGAGTGCGTGGCGGGTAATTACTCTGTAAAAGGAGAGTCCTTTGGCTTTGGCCGTGCGGATGTAATCCTGTGAGAGCACATGCAGCAACGAGTTGCGGGTGAGCTCGGCTACGATGGCCAGGGGGCGAATGCCCAGTGTAAGGGCGGGCAAAATGAGGTTTTTCCACTGCATATATTCTCCGCGGCCAAAATCATCCACTTCCCATAGGCTGCCCGTCATGTTCAGCCCTGTAAGGTCGCCCAGCACAAAGGCAAAGAGCCAGGCAATGATGATGGCGGCAAAAAAGGAAGGCAACGACATGCCCGACACCGAAAATACCAATATGATTTTGCTTACGAAAGAGTTGTTTTTTATGGCCGAAAAGATGCCCAAAAGCACACCCAGAAACATGGCAAAACTGATGGACACAAAAGCCAGCAGCAGGGTGTTGGGAAATGCCACGGCCAGAACTTCCGTTACCGGGCGGTTGCTCTGGTAGGAGCGGCCCATGTAGGGTGTTTTGGCCACCATGCTTACCCCTCCCAACTTCACCAGCGTAGCAGCATTATATTTTTCTTTGTCAAGGTAAAAAAAACTCTCACTGTTGTCGTGCCTGTGAAAGGAAACAGGGGAGAGGTCGTTGACGTAGTTTAGGAAACGCACATGCACCGGCCTGTCGAGGCCAAGCTCGGTTCGAATTGCCTCCACTGAAGAAATATCAGCCCTCTGGCCCAGCATCATACGGGCCGGATCGCCGGGAAGGATGTTAAACAGGAAAAATACCACAGTAATCACTCCCAGCATTACCAGTAAACCGTATCCTGTTCTTTTTCCTAAAAATCTGAGCACTGTATGGGGTATTGTTGATAAATAATTTTTCCAGAGCAGGCATTAATGATTCTCCAACTCCAGCTTGATAAGGGCAAAAACGGCATAGTTGATAATGTCGTAAAAATTAGCATCTATTCCCTCCGAAATTTGTGTTTGCCCCTTGTTGTCCTCAATTTGCTTTATGCGCAGAAGCTTCATGAGGATAATGTCGGCCAGGCTCGATATGCGCATTTCTCTCCATGCCTCGCTATAGTCGTGGTTTTTATCGAGCATCAGGTCGCGGGCCTTGTTGTAGTAAAAATGATATTTTTCGGTGGCCTGCTCCGTGTTCAGGTCAGGCTGCGAAGCGTGGCCCATCTCCAGCTGTACCAGCGCCATTACCGAATAGTTGACAATTCCGATAAACTCGGGTTTTATCCCTTCATCAATTTTTTGTGTACCTTTGTCCTGAATGGAGCGAATACGCTGGGCTTTGATAAATATCTGGTCGGTAAGGGAAGAACTCCGCAATATGCGCCATGCACTTCCGTAATCCTGCATTTTCCTGACGAATATATCCAGGCAGATCTTTTTGATTTGGTCAAACTGTTCGTTGGTTTTCGCTTCCATTGGGTTATCAGATGTTGTTATATTTGAAAAGGCGTTACTAATTCAGATTTTATTTTGGATGTTGAAAGATACATTTTTTAATACAAAAACGAGCCTTCACTGCAGGGGCAAAATTATAAATTTATCCGCACCTGTGGTAATGGGCATCATTAATCTGGGGCCTGATTCTTTTTACGACGGGGGAAAATACCGTAACAAGCTGGAAATTATCGATCGTGCCGACAGGCTTTTGAATGAAGGGGCTGCTATTCTGGATTTGGGTGCTGCCTCCAGCCGGCCGGGTTCTGCGTTGGTGGATGAAAAAACCGAACTGCAAACACTCATGCCTGCCCTGGAAGTGGTGCTGCAAAAGTTTCCCCAAGCTGTTATTTCCATCGATACCTACAATGCCGGGGTTGCTGCCGCAGCCATCAAAGCCGGTGCACACATCATCAACGATATTTCGGCCGGGGAAGTTGACCCCCGTATGTTTGAAACCATAGCCCGCCTGCAGGTGCCCTATATCATGATGCACATGAAAGGCACCCCTGCCAGTATGCAGCAGAATCCTGTTTACGAAGACATCGTAAAGGAGATTGCTTTTTATTTTGCCCAAAAAGTGGATGCACTCAGGCAACTGGGAGTTCATGATATCATTTTGGATCCGGGTTTCGGTTTCGGAAAAACCCTGGAAGATAACTACATGTTGTTGAATCAACTGAATTATTTTCGCATCTTTGAACTTCCTTTGCTGGTGGGGGTATCGCGTAAATCCATGATCAATAAGGTGCTGGGCACCCGCCCGCAGGATGCCCTCAATGGCACTACCGTAATCAACACCCTGGCATTACAAAAAGGAGTAAATATACTGCGGGTGCACGATGCAGCCCAGGCCATGGAAGCTATAAGGCTGGTAGAGAAACTCGTGCAAAATAATGCCGAATGAATACAGAAAATTATTGTAAGTAAAAAACATTAAAGATATTTTATGGTCATAATGGGATTGCCGGTTTTTATACAGATACGATTGCTGGACATCGTAGATATTTTCCTGGTAGCAGCCTTGCTTTACTATTTGTACAAAATCATCCGTGGAACCGGTGCCATGAATATCTTTCTGGGCATCATTTCCATCTATGTTTTCTGGTGGCTGGTCAGGGTGTTTGAGATGGAGCTGCTCACTGAAATACTGGGGCAGTTTATCAGTGTGGGGGTGCTGGCCCTGATTGTTGTGTTTCAGCCCGAAATCCGTAAGTTTTTGCTTTTGCTGGGTACACGCGGTTTCCTGGGAAAAAAAACACGCAAACTGCTGGGGCGCCTTTGGCACTTTGCCGAGGAAAGCACCCTCAATATTAATGACATTGTATCGGCCTGCGAGCAGTTTTCCGAAACCCGTACCGGAGCCTTAATAGTTATTACCCGTGAGAATCAGCTGGATTTTTTCCTGGAAACCGGACAGCTGCTGGAAGCACGTGTTTCGGGGCAGTTGCTCGAAAGTATTTTTTACAAAAACAGCCCCCTGCACGATGGTGCGGTAATTATTACAAGCAATAAGATAAAAGCTGCACGCTGTGTGTTACCCGTATCGGAAAGCACTATGTTTCCTGCATACCTGGGGCTTCGACATCGGGCCGCGGTGGGTATTACCGAGCAGTCGGATGCCATTGCCATTGTGGTAAGCGAACAAACAGGGCGTATTTCATGGGTTCGGGATGCGGTGTTGAAAAGAAACGTAAAGCCCGTAGAGTTAAAAGAAATGCTCGTAAAAGAATTCTCAACCGAATTTGAAAAGAAATCCAAATAAATAATCATAAAAAATTCTAATCTATGTTATTGATAGCTGATAGCGGAAGCACCAAAACCGACTGGCTCTTGTTGAAAGACGGCAAGGAATATCTTTCATTTAAAACCGTAGGGTTCAATCCTTATTTTATAGATACCCAGCATGTATATGATATACTCAAGGAAGATTTTAGTGAGAAGTTTGACCTCTATGCAGTAAAAGAGGTCTTCTTTTATGGTGCGGGATGCAGTTCTGAATCAAAACAGGCGGTTATCAATAATGCACTGAAGCAGTTATTTCCCAAAGCCATTACTGATGTAGATCATGATCTGCTGGGCGCTGCACGTGCCATTTTGGGCCGTGAAAAAGGTATCGCGGGCATTCTGGGTACCGGTTCCAATTCCTGCCTTTACGATGGCACTAATGTGGTGGAGAGTCTGTTTTCGCTGGGTTATATGTTTGGCGATGAAGGCAGCGGGGCACATCTTGGAAAAACATACATCAGTCAGCACCTGAAAAAGCAGGTGCCACAGGAATTGTATGATGAATTTATGAAGGAGCCCGGCTATTCGCCGGAGGATATCCTTACATATATATATAAGAAACCCAATCCCAACCGTTTTCTGGCCTCCTTTGCCCTTTTTCTGAAAAGAAATATTGACCATCCCTTTGTACACAATCTGGTGGTAAACTGCTTTGATGAGTATTTTAAGGAGCAGGTAAGCAAATTTACGGGCTACCGCGATTTGCCGTTTTCCTACATCGGGTCTGTAGGGTATAATTTCAGCACGCAACTGGAAGAAGCTGCGGTACGGCATGGTATCAGCATCGGGCGTTGCATGGTATCGCCCATGGAAGGACTTATGGAATTCCACCTCAATGGGTAAACTCCGTTGCACGATAACACGGATTTTTACATAAACTACCGTTACAGCACAAGGCCAGTCATCATGTTATGATTGGCCTTCTTTTATAAAGCTGAGGATAGAGTTAATTTCGTGGGGCATAAACCAGCGGGCATCTTCGTATCTTTTAAACCAGGTAAGTTGCCTTTTGGCATAGCGGCGGGTGTTGGTCTGAATCTTTTCCAGGGCGGTGTGCAGGGGCCAGCGGTTTTCCAGCCACCCAAATAATTCTTTGTAGCCCACCGTATTCAGGGCGTTTAATTCCCGAAGGGGGAAAAATTGTACTGCTTCCTCCACCAGCCCCTGTTGCACCATGAGATGGGTGCGGGCGTTGATACGATCAAATAGCTCATGCCGGGGCCTGTTGATTATCACTTTTTTGATTTTGAAAGGGCGCGTAATGCGGGTGTTTTTTCTCAGGTTCGAAAATTTTTCTCCCGTACTGTAATATACCTCCAGCCCACGCATCATGCGGTTGGGGTTGTGGATGTCCACCTCGCTGAAGTATTCAGGGTCGATGGTGCTCAACTGCTCCTGCAAGCCTTCAAGGCCCAATTGCTGATAGATGTTTTTTACCTTGTTTCTGATGGCCGGGTTGGCATCGGGCAGCTGATCGATGCCATGACACAATGCGTCAATATATAGCCCTGATCCGCCGGTGAGGATGGCATAGTCCGATTTCAGGAAAATGGTATCCAGGATGGATAGTGCCTGCTGCTCAAACAGACTTACATTGTAATAATCGAATATGGAAAGATGCCCCGCCAGGTGATGGGGCACGGCGGCCAGTTCTTCTTGCGTAGGTGCCGCAGTACCTATTTTCAGCTCCTTGAAGAATTGACGGGCATCGGCAGAAATGATTTCAGTTTGAAGTGCCCCGGCCAGCTCAATACTGGTAAGGGTTTTGCCCACCCCAGTGGGACCGGTGAGAACAACAAGTGTTTTGCGATTATAATTTTCCCTCATCAAAATCCTGGCTGTTTTCTTCAATGGAGTTACTGTAGAACTCACTGTCGTCAAGTTCATCCAGTTCTTCCTCGCTGTAGATAGCTCCCGGCTGCTCAATATCATCTTCAATGTCTTCCATATCATCCTCTTCAATGTCGTCCATACCGGGCATGGGCTTTGGCCTACGACTTATTTCCACGGGCACACCACCCACAGAAGAGGCAATTCTGGGGAGATCATCTGATTGCTTGGTGGAAGCGATTTTCATAAGCTCAATGTAAAAGGTCCAGTCGGCCTTCAGATCGTATACCATAAGGAACTTCTGGTGAGGGTCGTCGATGAACTCATTGAGCTCGTAGTTGTCCATTACCAGTTGCTTTGACTCTGTATCCTGCTGTGATGCAGAGGGCAGATGATCGGGATGATAAATGGGTTGTTTTTTACGATAGCGGTGATCGCACAGATAAAAGGCGGTAGGAGTGGATTTATCCAGCGAAAGATTGCTGGCGATAATATTGTAGAAGTCTAAGAAAGTCTGGTTTACCCCAAGTTCTATCTCCCTGGCAAATCCATCCTGCTCTTCAAAGTTAACTTTAAACCGATATACAAACATGGGTATCTTTTTAAGTGTTGCTCAAACAAAATTAATGATTAATTCCTATTTTTTATAGGGGTTAACCCGAGTTTTTCACCTTGTTGAAGCATGTATTGCCAGGCAGCTTGTTTTTCGTTGGGGATGATTCCGTCGAGGATGGCCTCTCGGATGGCCTCCTTGATAGCACCCACTTCCCGGCAAGGTTTTAAATCAAAGGTTTCCATGATATCGTTTCCGCTTACCGGGGGTTGCCAGTTGCGCAGGCGGTCTTTTTCTTCTATCTCTTTGAGTTTACGGCGCACCATCTCGAAGTTTTTCAGGTAGCGTTTTACCTTGTTTTCGTTGGCGCTGGTAATATCTGCCTCACACAGGGTCATGAGGTCGTCGATGTCGTCGCCTGCTTCAAAGAGCAGTCTGCGCACTGCCGAGTCGGTAACGATACTTTCGCTGAGTACGATGGGGCGCAGGTGCAGAAGCACGAGCTTTTGCACGTATTTCATTTTATCGGTAAGGGGCAGCCGCAGCCTTTGGAAAATGCCCGGAATCATTTTGGCTCCCACGAACTCATGGCCATGGAATGTCCACCCTACTTTGGGGTCAAACTGCTTGGTGCGGGGTTTTGCAATGTCGTGCAGCAAGGCTGCCCAGCGCAGCCAGAGCTTGTCGGTATTGAGGCAAAGGTTTTCAAGTACTTTTACCGAGTGGAAAAAGTTGTCCTTGTGGGCTTTACCCTCCTGTATGTCTACTCCGTGCATTGCGTCTAACTCAGGGAAAAACTCTTTTAGCAGGCCTGCTGCCCTGAGCATTTTTAAACCTTTGCCAGGCTGTTGGGAGAGCATGATTTTGTTAAACTCGTCCATGATGCGCTCAATAGAAACAATGTTAATGCGGGAAGCATTCTTTTTGATGGCTTCAAAGGAATCGCACTCGATGTTGAAATCCAGTTGGGAGGCAAAGCGAATGGCACGCATCATGCGCAGGGGGTCGTCGGAATAGGTAATGTCGGGGTCAAGGGGTGTGCGGATATTTTTTTCCTGCAAATCCTTTTGGCCATCGTATAAGTCGACGAGCTGCCCGAAACTTTGGTGGTTGAGGCTTATGGCCATAGCATTGATGGTGAAATCGCGCCGGCTGATGTCTTCCTCAAAGCTGGCGTCTTCCACGATGGGCTTGCGCGAGTTGGCCCTGTACGACTCTTTGCGTGCTCCCACAAACTCTATCTCCCAATCGTCCATGCGCAGCATGGCGGTGCCGAAATTTTTAAAGACTTTCAGCTCCTGTTTCCGTGGGAGTTTTTCTGTTATTTGTGTGGCCAGTTCAATGCCGCTGCCCACCACTACAATGTCAATATCTTTGGATTCACGCTCCAGGAGCAAATCGCGCACCCAGCCCCCTACCACGTATACCGACAGGTTGTTTTCGGCAGAGACTTCTTTGATGATTTGAAAAACAGGATGATATAATTTATCTGCGAACAAGATTTTTTCGTTTTAATATTTTTATGCGGCACTGATGCAGCCAGTATAGGTCAAAAAATACGAGTGCAGGCAGGCCCCTGGGGGTATGCCTGAAAAAACGTGCAAAGGTACTAAAAATCGGTCAGAGTTGCTGAATATCCGTGGGAGGTATTAGCTTCTGAGTATCTGCATCTGCCCGTCAGCGTTAATCTTTACGATAGTAGAAGGTTTTGGTGCATTCACCTTTGTCTGGTGCGATACGCATACATAATCTACCGCTTCTTTGATTTGCGCGCTGATTTTATGAAAACTGAACGGGTTGGGCTCTCCACTGATGTTGGCAGAGGTGGAGGTGATGGGCCTTCCCAGCATAGTAATGATTTGCCGGCAAAACTCATCCTTGGGGATACGGATAGCGATACTGCCGTCGGCGGCTGTAAGGTTGCGGGGCAGGTTTCGTGCCTTGTTGTAGATGATGGTGAGCGGGTCTTTAAAGGTTTCAATGAGCTCAATGGCCACCTCCGGAAGTTCATCTACGTAATTGCGCACCATTTCGGGGCTGTCGGCAAGGATAATCAGCGATTTTTCCGCACCCCGTGTTTTGATTTTATATACCTTTTCAATGGCTTTGCTGTTGCATGCATCGCAGCCAATGCCCCAGATGGTATCGGTGGGGTATAAGATAGTTCCTCCGCTACGGAGTACTTCTAAAGCTTTATTGAGATCTTCCTGCATAAAAATTAAATGTGATCCAGCATTATTAAATTAATATTTACTGCAAATAAAAAGGCCGAAGCGGAGATGGGTTATACCGCCACGTTATATTGCCTGAGTGCCTCGTTGAGGCTGGTTTTTCTGTCAGTACTCTCTTTGCGTTTCCCGATGATAAGTGCACAGGGAACCTGGTAGGTGCCGGCAGCAAAGGCTTTGGGAATTGTTCCGGGAATTACCACCGACCTTTCGGGTACTACTCCTGTGTACTCTCTGGGTTCACTACCGCTCACATCAATGATTTTGGTAGAACCGGTAATTACCACGTTGGCACCCAGCACGGCTTCTTTTTCAATGCGTACACCCTCAACCACGATACAGCGTGAACCGATAAAGCAGTTGTCTTCAATTACCACAGGTGCTGCCTGCAGAGGCTCCAATACGCCGCCAATGCCAACGCCGCCGCTCAGGTGCACATTTTTTCCTATCTGTGCACAGCTGCCTACGGTAGCCCAGGTATCTACCATGGTACCGCTGTCAACAAAAGCGCCAATGTTTACGTAAGAGGGCATCATGATTACATCGCGTGCCACATAGGCTCCGTAACGGGCAATGGCATGGGGCACCACACGTACGCCCAGTTTGGCATAATCCTTTTTCAGGGGGATTTTATCATGAAACTCAAAAGGTCCTAGTTCAATGGTTTCCATCTTGCGGGTGGGGAAGTACAGTACCACGGCTTTTTTTACCCACTCGTTTACCACCCATTTATCCTGTATTTTTTCTGCCACACGGATGCGGCCCTTATCCAGCTCTTCAATGGTGTTTTCAATGGCATCCAGGTATGTTTTGTCGTTTAAAAGCTCCCGGTTTTCCCAGGCTTTTTCAATTTTCAGTTTTAATTGTTCCATTCTGTTATTTATGGTTATTTGTTTTCGTTTTATACAATTGCCACCAGGGTACATACTGGTCCTGATGATGCTCCCAGTGGTAACCGAAGAAATAACAACTGAGCATGGCCCATGGGTGGTTCTTCTTCAGGGTGCGTGCCCTGTGAGGCTGCATGTGGGGCATGTGGGGTTCTTTGTGGGGCCAGTACACCCCGGCATAAAACAGTTGCATGGTGCCCAGTATGGCTGGTACAGCCCAGTACAGAATTACTTTTACCTCGCCCAGGCCCAGCACATGTATAAAAATATTGTAGATGGCCGCCATGGCAATAAGTTGCCACAGGGTAATGTATCTCCACATAAATACACCCCACCACAGGAAAAAGTTTTGCGACTTCGCATAAAAATCAGGATCTTTTTCAGTAGCCGGGGCCACGTGGTGCAGACCGTGATTTTTGCGCAGGCGCTTGTACGACATGGCCGCGAAAAGAAAAGTGGCCATCGTACCCAGCAGGTTGTTGATGCTTTTGTTTCTGGTAATTGTGCCGTGCATGGCATCGTGTCCGGTAATAAACAGGCCTGTGTAAAGCCATCCCTGCAGCAGGATATGGGCATACATACCCGCGTTGGTGAAGGAGAACTCCACGAACGAAAACATATAAGCGAGGTGTGATGCCCAAACAAGTATTATTGCTATAGCCAGGAAAATTCCCATTGGAAAATATTTTGTTAATTATGGGGAATAACAGCCACCGAAAGGCTTCAGGGAGGCATTGAGTTGCTGTTTCTTCGTGTGTCAAAATTAGCGATAATTCATGATACTGCAAAAATATGATGCACAGCAAACAATAAGAGTAAAAATATGTTTATGTGTTGATTTGGATATAACCTTA
>SLOR01000275.1 GCA_007132395.1 Bacteroidales bacterium | reverse complement strand
TCCCAATAAGGTAGGGCTGGCCGCCGGTTTCGACAAGCAGGCCAACATCTACAACCATTTGTCGGCTTTTGGTTTCGGACATATTGAAATAGGAACCGTAAACCCCCTGCCCCAGCCCGGCAACCCCAAGCCAAGGCTGTTTCGCCTGAAAAAAGACCAGGCACTCATCAACCGCATGGGATTCAACAACCCGGGCGTGGATGTTTTCGTAAATAACCTGCGCAAGCATAAGCCGGGTGTGATTATCGGCGGAAACATTGGAAAAAACACCCTTACGCCCAATGAACAGGCCATCGACGATTACCTGACCTGCTTCCATAAACTTTTTGATTGGGTTGATTATTTTGTGATAAATGTTAGCTGCCCCAATGTGGAGGGCTTAAGCAAACTGCAGGACAAAGATGAGCTTATCCGTATCATTGACAAGCTCAATGAGGCCAATCAAACCTACCCGGTACCCAAACCCATCGTGCTGAAAATTGCCCCCGATTTGAATGACGGACAACTGGATGATGTAATTCATGTGGTAACCCAAACCGGCATTTCGGGCATTATTGCCACCAATACCACCACCACCCGCGACAACCTGACTACTGAGGGTGCACAGGTGGAAAATATAGGCCGTGGAGGCCTTAGCGGCAAACCTCTGAGGGAAAAGGCAACACGCACCATTAAATATATAGTGGAAAAATCGGAGGGCAAAATCCCTGTTGTTGGCGTGGGGGGCATTATGGAACCCGCCGATGCCATAGAAAAGCTTAAAGCCGGCGCCAGCCTGGTGCAGGTTTATACCGGCTTTATTTATCATGGCCCTTCTCTTATCAAAAAAATCAATAAAGAAGTGTTAAAGCATCTTAGCTGATTTTTTTCGCAACACAGTTTTTCCTACCTTTAATTATCTGGTTTATACCTGATTATTTTCAAAGAAAGGAAAACAAATATGCTCCCCAAAAAAATTTTCATCTTTCTTTTTGTCATTTTTACCTTTCTGAGTACTGATGGAGTTTGCGAAAATCCTCAGCACAAAAGTACAGGCTTTGAGTTCAACACCAACCGCCGCTCTGTTCGCCTTCCCACCCGAATCGTTAACAAGATGGTGGTTGTACCCATGCAGATTAACGACTCGCCACCCCTTAACTTTATCCTGGATACCGGTGTGAGCACCACTATCCTTACAGAGCCATTTTTAGCCCATCTGCTTGAAATTCCTTTGGCAGACCGGGTACATATCATCGGCCTGGGTCAGGACGGAATCGTGGAAGCAGCCCGGGCAAGGGGTCTTACCTTTTCCATGCACGGTATAACGGGAGAAAACATGGATCTCATTATCATTCCGGAAGGAGTGTTGAATTTTTCGGAAGTGTTTGGCTTTCCGGTGCATGGTATCCTGGGATATGACTTTTTCAGCCGCTTTCCCGTAAGAATCAACTATCGCAATGAAACCGTCAGAGTTTTCCGACAACCCAATTACCGCATCAGGAGAAACAGTGAAATACTTCCCCTGGAGATGGAAGACAGCAAACCTTATGTGTATTTGCAGCTGAAAGGAGATAAGAATCACCGTGAGGATTCTGTGCGCTTATTGCTGGACATTGGCGCTACCAATCCTCTATTTCTCAACCATGATTATACGCATCTTACGGAAAAAACTGTGCCGGCCTATCTGGGTATGGGTATAAGCGGGAGGCAAATGGGAAAATTCGGAAGGCTGCAAGAGGTTAAACTCGGACGATTTGCAATAAACTCACCCCTTGTTGCTTTTCCTGAGAAATCTTTTCTCACTGTGGCACAGCACCAATGGGAATGGGAGGGGATTTTGGGAGCAGGCATCTTGAGCCGTTTTCACATCATTATCGACTATCCTTCACAGCAGGTAGTGCTCAGAAAAAATGTCACCTTCAACCGTCCTTTTTATATCAGCCCCAGCGGAATAGAAGTAGTAGCCAAAGGCAGAAACTACGATATTTTTGAGATAACCCATGTGCGAGAAAAGTCGGTGGCATACGAACAAGACATGCAGCGAGGAGATACAATTATATCTGTCAACCGGATTACCGCTCCCCGGCTACGCATGGATGATATCCTCGAGATACTCAACCAGGAACCCGGCACATTAGTATATTTAGAAATCCTCAGAGACAACAGGATTTTAAACAAAACCCTGCGTCTCCGAAAAGACTTATAATTTGGGAGAGAATATTACTCCTGTGCACCAAACAGCAGGTTTCTGTCGCGTTTGGCAGCATCTTCCACCCAAGCCTCAGGAATAATTTTCCAGTTGCCGGCAGGCTGAGGCGCAAACTGCCGCCGGCTTTCAATATAAGCGGCAATATGACTTCGTAAGTCATGGTCAGAAACCCACTGAATACGACTTTCGAGCAATTCATGAGCAATGCCGGCGCCCTCGGTAAGGTGGCCTCCTCCGCCACTTCCCCGGTAGGAGTTTATGGCCACGCGATACTTTTGTTCTTTATCGAAAGTCTTTCCGCCAGCCAGTGATTTTACAGTCACTCTGCTACCGGCAGGTTTGCTTACATCTACGGTATAATCCAGTCCCATGGCAGAGTCGAAATTAAAAAAAGCATGTTGAAAGCGAGCCCTTCCGCGACCATCGGTAATGGGGTTTCCTTGTTCATCCATTCTAAAGAGCAGCAAAGGGTCAGAAGCATCTTCCATGGTATTCAGCCACAGGCCATAGGAATATTCCAGAAAGTCGATAATCTCGCGTCCTGTAAGTTCCATGACATACAGGTAATTTTCGAAAGGATACAGTTGAAACATGTCGCGCATAAAAAGCGTATCGGCTGCCAGGGTAGCATCAAAGGACAGAGGAGCCGCAAAAGATACATCAGCATCGCTCAGCTGCATCTGCAAAAAGTGGATAAAATCGGTAAAAGAAGAGTTGCCGAAGTAGCTGTCGCGGGTACTCATGGGGCTTCCAAGTACTCCCAGGGGTTTATCCACGAAATCAAATACCCGCTGCATATCATCTTCAAACTTTTGCATGAAAGCCGGGCAGGGCTCATAACCCGCCATGCTTACCAGCGAGGCTTCCTTGCGTTGCAATACGAATTCGTTGTTGCTGTTGCGTGAAAAGTGCAGGTCGGCCACGGCAACTGAATTTCCGTAAGGCCTCCCCCCCAGCATCAGCACCTCTTCATTTTGTGCGTTGACAAATGTTTCATTTCTCTCACGGTGATCGTGCGCGGTAAAAATAACATCAAATCCGGGTACGTAACGCCCCACATACAGTGCTGCATTCTCAAGATAAATTTCATCACCCTGATAATCGATATTGGGTCCTTTTCCACTGTGAAACAGACCAATAACGGCATCAGGCTTTTCTTTTTCCTGTATATGATTCATCCAGTAGGATGCGGCAGAATACATGCTCACAAACTCCAGGCCTTCCCACAATTTTCGTGGCAGCCAATTGGGCACAGAGGGTGTAACCAGGCCAATGACGGCAACTTTAACACCTTCACGTTCAATAATGGTATAAGGCTTAAAATAGGGCCGGCCCGTGCGTACATGCAGGATATTGGCTGCCAGCCATGGAAAGTCAAACTCCCTGTTAAGCTGGTTAAAAACTTCATGCCCCATCTCCACATCGTGATTTCCCACACTGGCAGCATCAAATCCGGTATAGTTCATCACTTCTGCGATAAAGTGAGGTTCGCGTGGTGCCACGAAATTAAAATAATAGCTGGTGGGTTGCCCCTGTATAAGATCGGCATTATCCAGCAAAATTACCTGCTGCCCATCCACAGCCCTTTGCTGGTCGGTATAGGCTTTCACGTGAGCAAGGCTTCCCTGCACCGGGGTATTACGGGTAAAATCCCAGGGAAAAAAGGCTGCATGTAAATCTGAAGTGGTAATTACTTTAATGTTTACATCCTGTGCCTTTACACACATTACAAAGCCGGGAAAAGCAAGAAAAAAAACCAAAATAGTGGTGCTGATAAGCGTGAAAAATGATTTCATATTTTCGAAAAAAGTTTTAGTGTACTTATTAAAAAACGGTATTTGCAAATATCGCAAATACCGTTTAATTATTGAAAAGACTTTTACTTTACTAACGTGGTAAATCCTTATTGGCCCAGATAGGCTTTAAGCAGTTTACTGCGGGAAGTGTGTTTAAGTCTTCTGATAGCTTTTTCCTTTATCTGGCGTACACGTTCGCGGGTAAGGTCGAATTTGGCTCCGATTTCATCGAGGGTAAGTCCGTGGTTCATGCCTATGCCGAAGTATAGGTTTATCACATCTCTTTCTTTCTCTGTAAGGGTAGCAAGGGATCTTTGTATCTCTCTTGCCAGAGATTCGTGGATGAGGCTTGAATCGGCATTGGGGGAATCCTGATTTACGTAGACATCCAGCAGGCTGGCGTCTTCTCCCTGAATAAGGGGAGCATCAACAGACACATGATGTGTGGAAATACGGAAAGATTCAGAAATTTTGTCTTCATTGATTTCCAACGATTCAGCAAGTTCTTCAGTGGAAGGCGGGCGTTCAAATTTTTGTTCTAGGCGCGAAGCTTCTTTCTTGATTTTGTTAAGCGAACCAACCTGGTTCAGGGGCAACCTGACAATTCTTGACTGCTCGGCCAATGCCTGAAGAATAGACT
>SLOR01000029.1 GCA_007132395.1 Bacteroidales bacterium | reverse complement strand
ATCAGTTTTATCTCTACAGGTGAGAAAGGCTGCTGAATCAGGTTACGATGAAAGGTAGCGTTGCGACTGTATTGCAAAACGGAATCACTTTCCGATTCAATCACTATACATACCGTATTGAAATTCTCTTCCAGCACCTCAAGAATATCTTTAATTTTGGTTTTATGCTCCTGGCAAAGCTCAATGGCAAAAATATTGCAGTCCTGGTCCTTAACCAGGTTATCTATGGAGAATTCCTCTGTTAGTGACTGCTGCATGAAACGCTTGATAACTTTGCCTTTCAGGCTTGTTTTTGTCTTTTCCAGACAGTGCTCCGTTGCATAAAATAAAGTAAAACGGTAGTCTTTCATATCAATGATCCCCTATTTTAATCTTTTCCTTTTTGTTCTAAAGCCCCGGGGGGGTATTCCTGTCTTTTTGTATCCTGACCAAAAACAATTGTGCATACCTGGTGCTGTTGTAATCCTGATTTAACATTTGCCAGTAATAGTTAGTGTCAAATACACATTATATTATTACGCAGAGAGAACAAAAAAGTTGCGGAGGAAAGTCGTCGTTGTGATTTTTTCTAAACACCGTATTATTTGTCCTGGTACAAAAAAAAGAGCCCGCAAATGCGAGCCCTTTTTCAAATAAGCACCAATCAAAAAAACTATCATTTGAAATGTTTTCTATAATTACTTTTTAATGGAAGCAATCATTTTTTCACTTTCGGCAGAGGCATCTCCCATAACATCGGCAATTACTCCTCCCATCATACCCCCCATCATAGCGGTGTTCATCCAGGAAACATAGGTTTTACCGTCTGATTTTTCGTAAATAGAAACTCTGCAGGGCATCATACTTGAAACGATTCTTTCCTGGTCGAGACGTAATATTTTATAAGCATGCTCAGGGTGGCAAAGTTCAAATACTTTCATCTGGGCAACTTCTTTTCCGAAGTTATCCATGGTTTTTTGCATATCATGCACCGTAGGTATTTTCCAGCCCATATCCAGAGCGGTTTGTTCAAATACTTCAACTGATTTTTCGAAATTGTATTTGCTCTCAGCTTCCTTTAGCATCATGCCGGGGGCTGCTTTATAAGCGAAAAAAGTGGTAATAATAATACCCGCAATTAATCCTGCGGCAATAAATAAGATACTTTGCTTGTTGAAATCCATAGTTGTTAATTTAAAATATTGTTTAGTTAGTGTTTATTGTCCTACTTAATTCTATTTTTGTGCCAATTATTGTAAGTGTAAGAAATACAGTGTGATGTGATATTTTTCTAAGGTCAGGTTAACAAGAAATGGTTAGCATAAATTATTAACTTTGCTAACCAAATGATAACAATTTGCTAACCATTGAAGTTATGTTAACAGATTTTTCCGATTTTTCCCGGCACTTGCCATGCGGAATTATTATAACCGATAATAACCTGCAAATCCACTTTGCCAATGATTTTGCAAGGGAAAAGATTCTTCAACAGCATGAGGCTTCAGGTATGGATGAATATGTTTTCCATACAACTGATATGCGTGTTTTCGACATGCACGAATGTATGCAAAGCATGATAAGCGAAGGCAAACGTGACTTTCAAAAAACGCTTATACTTAAAACCAGCAAAAGGGAAAAGCTACTGTTCTTCTCAGTGAGGGGTGTGCAGCAAGGTGGTGAAGTCAGGTATATATTTGTAATTACAGATATATCCAATGAAATGGATTGTATTACCCATTCACCAGGCACATTTGGTAAAGGAGAGTTTCTGCTGAGGAAAAAGATTGCGGGCAATGACCCAAAGGTACTTGAGGTTTTCCGAATGATAAGTCTTGCAGCCGATACTGATGTAAATGTACTGATACAGGGAGAAAGCGGCACAGGTAAAGAACTTGTGGCTGATGCCATCCACGAATTGTCGGCCCGTAAAAACAAGCCTTTTGTGAAAGTGAATTGCGCTGCCTTATCAGAAACCTTGTTGGAGAGTGAGTTGTTTGGGCACGTAAAAGGTGCATTCACAGGGGCATATAAAGATAAAACAGGAAAGTTTGAACAAGCGAATGGTGGTACAATCTTTTTGGATGAAATCGGAGAAATTTCCCAGGCTTTACAGGTTAAATTATTACGAGTGCTGCAGGAAAAAACCATTGAAAAGGTTGGGGGTAACACCTCCATAAAAGTGGATATGCGCATCGTAGCTGCTACCAACAAAAACCTGCGTGAGCTCATTCGCGACAATACATTCAGGGATGATTTGTTTTACCGAATCAATGTGTTTAATATTCTGATGCCTTCCTTGCGTGACAGGAAGCTGGATATTCCTCTGCTTTCGGATTATTTCGTGGAAAAATTTAATAAAAGCTTTTCCCGAAACGTAAAAGGCATCAGTAGGAATGCATTAAAAATACTTATGGATTATTCATGGCCCGGCAATATTCGTGAATTACAAAATGCCATTGAGCATGCCTTCGTGCTGGTAAATGGTAATGTTATTGAAGCAGAAGATTTGCCTTCAGAGTTAAGGAATGCTGCCAAAGCGGAAATCTCAAATACCAACCTTTTGTATCCGCCTGACAGGATTTCGGCATCAGTGTATTATGCCGAATCTTTCAGAAAAAGCAAAAATGGCAGATTGAAAATCTGTAGGGAGCAGCTGGAAAATGTACTGGAAATCAACGAATGGAATCAAAGCAGATCGGCTGAATACCTAGGTATAAGTAGGGTAGCCCTCTGGAAAAAAATGAAAAAAATGGGATTAAAATAAAAAAGAGTTATGCCTTTATTTCTTGTGATTCCTCTTTTTCTTTTCTGAAAGTGGAGAGGAAACTGTGAACCATTTTATCAAAACCCTCTTTGTCCCTTTCATGAAAATCTACTTCGATGGGTACATAATACACAGGATAATTTTTTATCAGTTCCATAATGTCCGGATCTTTCAGCCTCATGCTATCCTTTTCGGTGGTAATAATTGCCTTGGTACCGCTGAAGGTGGCATCAAAGTTTTCGGTTACTTTCAATATATCTGCAGGTTTAAACTGATAGTGGTCGGCAAAACGAAAGACCTTTAAATCCAGGCAAAGCCTTTTCAAATGCTCCCCCAACGGTGTCGGGTTGGCGATTCCGGTAAGAAGAAAAATGGTTTTTGCTTTTTGAAGATTTTGCTGCCGGGCAACATGGGTTATGGGATGCCAGTTGCTATATTTTATATAGGAGAAAAATACTTTGTGTAGTCCGTATTTTTCCAGACTTCTCATTATAAGCTTCCTGTCAAGGGGTGAAAAAACCGATGGTGTTTTGGTTACAATAAGTGCATCGGCACGCCGGGCGCCTTTCCTTGGTTCCCTTAGGTTACCCGTTGGCAACAGGTAATTATTGGTGAATATTTTATGGTAATCGGTAAGTAAAATATTGAGCCCCGGCTTAACATACCGGTGTTGAAATACATCATCAAGCAAGATTACCTGATTCATTGGATTGTGCTTCAAAATATTTTCCACGCCTTTTCGCCTGCATTCACTTACTGCAACGAAAGTATCAGGATATCTTGAATAAATCTGCATGGGCTCGTCGCCTATATCTCTTACCCGCGACTGTGGCGTAGCGAAATTAAAGCCCCGGGTTTTTCTTTTGTAACCTCGGCTAAGGGTTGCAACCTTGTAAGATGAAGACAACAACTTGATAAGGTATTCAATATGCGGTGTTTTGCCTGTTCCTCCTGTGCTCAGATTGCCAATGCCTATTAAGGGGTGGGCAAAACTTTTGGAGGGAAGTATACCCCAGTCGAAAAACTTGTTTCTCAACCAAACCACACTTCCGTATAGCAGCGCCAAAGGAAATAACAGAATCCTTAATAAGTTCATGCCCCAAATATATAAAAAGCATTCTATTAATTCAAACCTAATTCTCTAATATTTAGCGCTATACGCAGCCATGTCTTTGGTTTATGGTTTTTTAAAGAATGAATTGTAAGGTACAAATGAAAAAGCAGGTCAAAAATAGAAATCAGTAATGAAGAAATATATTTTAAAAATAAATTACACTGCAATCTGTTGGTTCATTATGATTTTAGAACCGGGAAAGCGTAAAGTGTTGTATTAAAGTATTGTATGTGTTTTAAGGCCCTTCTGAAAAATCAATTTTTTTTAGATGTAACTGTTTTGTATTTTAGCTGATGACTATTGATTAAATATCCCAAAAATGAGGCTTAAAGATTTAATAAGTGCTTTTGAGCATTATGCTCCCTTTTCCTTGCAGGAAGATTATGATAATTCCGGAATTCAATACGGCGATCCCACGCGGGAAATAAGCAAAGGACTTGTTTGTATTGATATTACCGAAGCTGTTGTAAAAGAGGCCATAGAAAAAGAATGTGATGTTATTATTTCTCATCACCCCCTGATTTTTAAAGGGATTAAGAAATTGACAGGGAGCCATTACACCGAAAGGGTTTTGGTAGATGCTATAAAAAATGACATCTGCATGATTTCCGTTCATACCAACCTGGATAGTGTTCAAAACGGGGTCAATTTTAAACTGGGGCAAAAAATCGGCCTCGAAAATCTGAAAATCCTGCAGGCTGAAAAAAAGCTTCTGAAAAAGCTGGTTACGTTTTGCCCTGCCCAACATGCCGATAAGGTAAGACAGGCAATTTTTTTT
>SLOR01000268.1 GCA_007132395.1 Bacteroidales bacterium | reverse complement strand
GCTTACTGATAGTGGGCTTTATTGGAACAACATGGCTGGCAGCCAAAATATACCGTACCGGTATTCTTATGTATGGCAAAAGGATTTCCTACGCAGTGTTGTGGAAATGGATAAGAAATAAGGGCTGACAGCACCAGGCGAAAACAGTGGGAGTAAAACTTGGCAGATACAGCCAAAGGTTTTTTATCTTTGTATATAATTAAAATATTTGTCCTGTAATTCTTTAATTCCCATAGGGCACAAAACCTACTAAATATCAAGATTAATGATTGCAGCAATCATAGACTGTGGTACCAATACGTTTAATTTGCTCATTGCAGATATCCGCCCCGGGGGAGAATACTACATTCTTTTAAATACCAAGAAAAGCGTAAAACTTGCAGAAGGGGGATTAGCCGACAACAAAATTGCAAAAAAACCTTTTGACAGAGGCATCAACACATTTATAGAGTTTGTAGATATTGCACGCAAATACAAAGCGGATACTATCCAGGCTTTTGCCACTGCAGCCATTAGAAGCACCCTCAACGGGCCCGATTTTGTAAAGAAAATTCATGATAAAACCGGGGTTATCATACAGGTACTTAATGGTGATACCGAAGCCCAATATATTTTCAAGGGTGTAAACCTTGCCCTGAATAACATCAACCACCCCGTATTGGTTATGGACATTGGCGGAGGCAGCACTGAATTCATTATTGCCGAAAACAATCAGGTAATCTGGAAAAAAAGTTTTGATTTGGGAGCAGCGCGGTTACTGGAAGTATTCCAACCCTCTGATCCCATTACCCCCGAGCAAATTGAGCTGGTTAAAGAACACTTCCGTGAATTGCTTCAACCTCTCAAAGCACAGCTGAAGAATGTCAGAGTTAACAGCCTTATCGGTTGCTCAGGTTCTTTTGAATCGCTGGCCGAAATGATTAGGGCAGATAAAAATGAAAGCAACCCCATTGAGAAGTTATATACCTTCAATAATGATGAGCTCAAAACTCTTCATCGAAAGCTACTTGCCAGTACTGAAGACGAGCGCAGGAAGATGAACGGGCTTGTGCATTACCGTGTGGATACCATTGTTTTTGCGAGCATCTTTATCCGCTATATTAGAAAACGTTTCAAAATAGATCAGCTAAGCTACTCTAGCTATGCCCTTAAGGAAGGTGTATTGGCCGACCTCCTTTACAACCAAATCTCCGAGTAAATAATTAAACAAGACCCCTACTATGCCAAAGATTCTGGTAATTGATGACGAAAAAAGTATCAGGAATACTTTAAAAGACATCCTTGAATATGAAAAGTTTGAAGTAGATCTGGCAGAAGACGGAATCGAAGGCCTTGAAATGGGCACCCGCAGCAAATACGATGTTATCCTGTGCGATATCAAAATGCCGCGCATTGACGGATTGGAGGTGCTGGAAAAGCTCATGGAGCATAATCCCGACAATACCGTGGTAATGATTTCAGGGCATGGCACTGTGGAAACGGCCGTAGAAGCTATCAAAAAAGGAGCCTACGACTTCATTTCCAAACCCCCTGATATTAACCGTATGCTTATTACCCTTCGTAATGCTATGGACAAAAGTCAGCTGGTGAAGGAAACCAAAGTACTTAAGCGCAAGGTGAGTAAAACCTACGATATGATAGGAGAATCTCCCGCCATTTCGCAAATCAAGGAGATGATTGAAAGGGTGGCTCCCACCGATGCCAGGGTTTTTATTACCGGCCCCAACGGAACAGGGAAAGAATTGGTAGCGAGATGGCTGCATGAATTAAGCAAGCGCTCCAAAGGGCCGTTTATAGAAGTAAACTGTGCCGCCATACCTTCCGAACTTATCGAAAGTGAACTTTTCGGGCATGAGAAAGGATCTTTCACCTCTGCCATAAAACAAAAGAAGGGCAACTTTGAACTTGCCACCGGGGGCACACTCTTCCTGGATGAAATCGGCGATATGAGCCTTGCAGCACAAGCCAAAGTGCTCAGGGCATTGCAGGAAAATAAAATCACAAGGGTTGGAGGAGAAAAAGAACTCAGCATTGATGTAAGAGTGGTTGCGGCTACCAATAAAGACATTCAGCTGGAGATACAAAGAGGAAACTTCAGAGAAGACCTTTATCACCGCCTGAGCGTTATTCTTATCCCGGTGCCCTCACTCAATGAAAGGGTCGATGATATTCCTATGCTTGCCAATCATTTCCTGGAGCAAATAGTGGCAGAAAACAGCATGGCTCCCCGCGAATTTACAGAGGATGCTTACCAGGCACTGCAAACCATCACCTGGACCGGAAACATCCGCGAACTAAGAAACGTGGTGGAAAGACTGGTAATTCTTTGTGACAAAACCATCACGGGAAAAGATGTGGATACCTTTGCCAAGCCCCTCAGCGGTGTGAAAAGAGAAGGCTAAACATGGCTGCATCCCGATGTACTAAAGTGCATTCAGTATTCGTGTTTCATAGAAAAAGATAAAGGCATCGTACCTCAGAGGAACAATCGTGGGCACATATTGCCTTGGTTCATTGGCCGGATTAAAAACCACACCTATAGCCCGATGCCCCATGGGTTGGATAAAATCCTCGTTCCGGCGGTCTTCTTCATCAAAAATAAGGTAAAAGGATCTATTTCCTGTTTTTTGCATCAGGTGCTCCACACTGTTTTTTTGCGCACTGGCAACCCTCATATTCTGCATGCGGCTCTCCCATGAAGATCCTGCAAGCACCCTGCCCTTGTAGGTGGTAAATCCCACCGAAAAAACATTTTCGGGCCCGTGATGCTCACGGCTGAGCTGCCCGATATTCTTGCTGTTGTTGCCCTGCATATCGGTATATCGTGCATCACCCACATGGGTGTTATGTGCCCACACGATTCCCCGGGCATTATCACCGTACAAATCAAGCAGACGATTTACCGTTTCATGCATATGCGTTACCCTTGCATTCCAGGAGGAAGCATCACGACGGGTAATAGATTTCCGGTAAAATTTTTCGGCATTGGCTTTTACATAAGCATTCTGCAGCACATAAAAATATTCGAAATCCGGAACTTCCGCGAAAGCATCTCCTGACTCTTCAAGTAGGGCTACAACTCTCTGGGCCTGCTGATCACAAGCGGGAAGCCCTCTCTGTACCGATTGGGCATAGGCCCAGCTATCGCCATGATAGGTGGCAAAGCAACTGTAATAATCTTTAACCTGAGAAAACAATTCCGGCTGATGCCTTTCCAGGTAAGCAAGCAGAACATCCTTTGAACGCCATTCATCGTATACATCCATTCCGTAAAACCCTACCTTTTGTTCCTGCGGCCTTTGGTCATTGTATGCCCTTAGCCACTCTGCCAAGCCTACAATTTCTTCATTGCCCCACATCCATCGGGGCCAGCGGTCAAGGTTTTCCAGCACTTCTCTTGCCGAAGCAGCAGCGCCATCCATATTCTTCACATAACGGTTCAACTCATACAGGCTGGCAAAATCGCCCTCTACAGCAATAAAGCGGAAGTCCTTTTCTGCTATTAATCTGCGGCTTATGGAATCGCGCCAAATATAATACTCGTGTGTACCGTGGCTGGCTTCACCCAGCAAAACCACCCTGCGCTGGCCAGCTTTTTCAATCAGGGCATCCAAATCCGTGGCAGTGGCCAATGGATGCGATTTATCCCGGATATAAGCCTCAAGGTCCTTACCTCCCTGCGATGTGCATGCAATGGAAATAAGGACCAGGGTATAAAATAAATATGATAGCTGTTGTCTTTTTAACATTTTTCAAAGGGTTTAGAAGCAGATTTCTGCCAAGATACTAAACCTGGGAAAAAAGAAAAAGACTTTAAGAGAAAAGTTGTATCAGAAAACGAAACTGATGCTTAAACTATTAAGAAAGTAGTGGTCATAACTTGCACCGTTAACCTTTATGCCATCCAGATGATAGAAGATGGTATTTCTCCACCCAAACTCATACCCTATTTTCAGGTTATTGGGAAAGCGGTACCATGCACCGACTCCCATGGGAATAACAGGTTGAACCTGGCTGTAATCCAGGTTGGTTTCCTGCCTTCGGTCATCAATATCAAACACCTGTGCATCACTGAAAAACACGCCTATTCCTATAAAAGCATAAACATCGAAGGGGCTATAGGCAAGGGTGGGAAGTATCAACTCTGTTTTACCGTGAAACTCAAATACGTTATTGGTAAACCGATAGGCATTCATAAAAGGTTCTTCAACGTTTGCGGGTGTTTCAGCAGAAATACTCATAAAATTCATCCCAAGGTTAAAAGCAAACCATTCATTCATTTGCAAACGTGTAAAAAAGCCTGCATTAAACCCAAAGTTGCTGGTATGATAGCTGGCAAAATCTCCAGGCGACAATCCTTTACTGGCTCCTATATCTGTAATGGAGTGGGCCGTACCCAATGAAAACCCCAACTCCCATAATCCCAGGCCATGATACTGGTCTCTGCGGGAGATATGTAATGGATTTTTGGGGGCATTTTGAACAGAGCTCATATCGCTGGAAGTAGACACTCTTGTATTGCGACTGCCTTGGGACTCGGGAGTCTGGCTATCGCTGGGGGGTGGAGAATAACGTTGCGGACGGGCACCGCTGTGCCTTTGTGAACGGCTTCTTCTTTGTGCTTCTGATTTTTTGCGTAAGCCAAACAAGCGACGGAAAAAATTATCCGAATGGGCCGAAAAAGTGGAATGTTCTACCCCATTTTCCAGGCTGTAAAATTCTGAGGCAAGTTCCCCGGAAGCATGGTTCATTTCACCGGCGGTGGTTTTACCTGAAACAATACTAAGCAAAACGAGGCCGAGAAAGAAAGTCTTGAATAAATTTAGCATTTTATGAATGGTTTTGGTTTGGCAATTGTTTTCCTTTTACTTTAACGAATTTTGAATTAAAAAATCGCTATCGCTCCCTTATCTCCAGTGGTGTAGAGCCAACACGGCATAAAACTACAATTTCACGTAGTTCATAAATCAGTGTTTCTCTGCGGCCAAATATAAGGAAAATACGGATGAATTTCACTAAATTTTTTTCGCTATACGCACAAAAAAAGGCTACCATTGGGGGGTAGCCTTTTGTTAAATGCCTTAAATCATAATTACCATCGTCGTCTTGTATCGGGAAAGAAGTAACTGATTTTGATGGTAGAAAAATAGTAACTGTCGTTGCCCCGGCTGGCCGGGCGGGTAAACCCGTCGAGATAATCGAAAAATAATTTTCTCCATCCTATTTCATAGCCAATGCGAATATTGTCGGGCAAGGCGTAATAGGCTCCAATGCCCATCGGGATGGCAGGCTGTATTTTGTTAAAATCATCCAGCTGAATATTGATATGCTCAGGGATAGTAAGGTTGGGATTGTGGTAAAAACCGCCTATTCCCAGAAAACCATATATATTGAAGTTCTGATTCCAGCTACCTCTGGGCACATATACCTCTCCTACCACAGCCAATTCGAAGATATTATTATCAAAATAGAAATCCCGGGTCCTGCCATCGGCAAGGGAGTCTGCCCCATGAATCCTTCCATAGTTAAAAGAAGCTCTGGCAGCAAACATATCATGAAATTTATACCTTGCAAAAGCACCGGCATTGATGCTTGTGGTTTGCCATTGCGTATTGAGGAAGGAAGGCCTTTGCTCAACTGAGTTTCCACTTACATCGGTAAGCGAGTGCGATGTGCCAATGTTAAACCCTGCATCCCAACCCAGTTGCTGCATTAACATGCTGCGTCGCGACAATTGCAAAGGTCGGCGTGTACCACCGGGGGGGCGTGATCTGCTGGGAGGTTGCATGGATGGACGACGATCCTGCACTGGTGAGCGCGACTGACACTCCCCTTCCAAAGGAAATAAAAACACGGAAAGCAACAGAAAAAACCAGAGGGAAATACTTTTCATAGCTAATGGGGTTTTGGCAACCGGAAACATCTTCCGAATGAGCCAGATAATTTAACAAATATAACGCTTTTTTGGAAAAAAATTCCCCGGGGTTTTACGGAATTAACCCCCACCTTTTCAGCACATTCATGTATTGAGCTCCGGGCAGTTTGTCAAGGTCACTTTTCACAAAACTTACATATAGATTTTTCGCCAATTTCATCGTAACTATTCCCATTTTTGCTATCTTGCTGCAATCTTTCTATTTTTAAAAAAAGGTAGCCAATCATGGACATACAGCGAAATACACTTATCAAGCCATTTAAAATAATGATCGTGGACGATGATCCCATGGTGGTAAAAACTCTTGAGAGAATTCTTTTTAAAAAAAATTATTTGTTTTTCAGCGTAAACTCGGGAGAAGACGCCCTTAAAATGTGCGATCAGATACAACCGGATATCATCCTGCTGGATGTTATTATGGAAAATATGACGGGCTACGAAGTGTGCGAAAAACTAACCAGCAGGCTGGGAATCCATAACATACCAGTCATCTTTCTTACCAGCAATACCGACCCCGATGATGTAATCAGGGGGTTTAAAGCAGGTGCTGTGGATTATATTACCAAACCCTTTAATACCGACGAGCTTCTTGCACGGGTAGATACCCACCTGGAACTCAAGAGGGCAAGAGAAGAAATAAAAATGATGAATCTGGTTAAAACCAAATTCTTCTCTATTATGACCCACGACATCAAAGATTCCTTTATTGGCATAAAAGGAGTAGCCGAATTTCTTAACCAGGAACTCAATATGCCTGATGCCAACTGCGAAGAAGCGAAAAAACTATCAAACCTGCTGGTAAACGACAGTACAAACATATATAATCTACTGGAAAATATCATTGAATGGGATACCATTGAAATGGGGAAAGTAGAATTTGTAGCCCGCACGTTTCGACCGGCAGAAATTATAAAGCAAATTATTGCATCCTTGGAGAATACCATTGCAGAAAAAAAGCTCAGCTGGAATTTGACTGAAAACTTCGATGGAAGCATCTCCAGCGATCCTGTGGCCTTTGAAAGCATCATTACCCGGTTAATGTCTAACGCCATAAAGTATTCCTACGAAAACGGGCACATTACCATAGAAATCAGCAGAGAAGGCGACCAAAACATTATCACCATTACTGATGAGGGAGTGGGTATGTCGCAAGAGGTTGCAGAAAATGTTTTCAGACTCGATACACCCCACCCCAAAACCATAGGTACCCATCAGGAAAAGGGTGTTGGCCTGGGATTAATCATCTGTAAATCGCTTACAGAAAAACTTATGGGACTCATTTCTATCGTGCCTCAGAAACATAAAGGAGTGCAGGTTATTTTATCTCTGCCTGACATGGAACAATAATTGCCATTAAAAACCTAAACAACATAAATCGTTTATTATCATGTTCAAAAACATTAAAGTCTTTTTCGGCCTGTTTATAATTCTGGTTAGCCTGATGGCATCATGCGGTGCCAAAAAAAGAACTTCATCCCAATCGGACCCTTATGATACAATGTCTATAGAAATGAGAAATAACAACTTTGCCTGGGATATTTTCAGGGTCATTTCACCCGAACAAAACACCAATCTTATCGTATCTCCTTTTTCCATATCTACCGCTCTGGCTATGACCTACGCCGGTGCCGACGGGCAAACGGAAGAGCAAATGTCCAGAACACTTTACTTCTCGCCCAATGACGAGGCATTTCACGCTGCTTTTTCTGAGCGCACCCGTAAGATTCTTGAGAAGGGGAAAAAAGAAGAACAACTCAGCATTGCCAATTCCCTGTGGCCACAGGAGGGCTATCCTTTTATTCCTGAATTCATGGAGCTATTGAACGAGTACTACGGTTCTGCTTTATACCCGGTTGATTATATGGGCAACAGGGAAATTATACGAAACCAAATTAACCAATGGGTGGCCGACCATACGAATAACTTTATCAAAGAACTCATAAAACCCGGAGTGCTGATACCAGATACCAGGCTGGTTCTGGTAAATGCCATTTACTTCCTATCCGACTGGAAAATTGCCTTTGACCTCAATGCTACCCGCCCCGACAATTTCCACCTTAACGACGGGAGTGTAGTGAGAACACCATTTATGTACATGAAAGATGAGTTTATGTATTATGAAAACAACGAGTTTCAACTATTAGAACTTCCCTATAAAGGTGGAGATTTTTCTTTCCTGGCGTTTCTTCCGGCAGAAGACTTATCTGTGGAAGACTTAATCAAAACGATGGATGCAACCACCTTCAGCCAGTCTTTGGAGCAACTCAGCAATCATAAAGTGGATGTTTTTCTGCCCTCCTTCAAAGTGCGCTCGCAGATGGACCTGGAGGAAGTTCTCGCAAGAATGGGCATGCCTCTTGCCTTTAGCAATGATGCCGACTTCAGCCGCATGACCCCGCGCAATGACCTGAAAATTGACAAGGTAATTCATGAAGCCTATATTGATGTAAATGAAGAAGGTACCGAAGCGGCAGCGTCCACGGCAGTGGTAATCATTCGTAAAACAGCAGTGATGGACGAGGAAAGAGATCCGGTGTTCCGCGCCGACAGACCATTCATATTTGCTATAAAGGAAAACAGCAGTAACGCTGTACTATTCCTGGGTAAGATTGAAAACCCCTCACTGAGAGCCAACTAAGCGCCCGGCTTAAAATCTGAAATATCAATAAAATTATTACAGCTGAAGCACTCGGTTTCTTTGTCGTTAGAGCCGATAAGCAGTAAGCGGTCTCCCATGTGTGCTTCCAGCAGTTTCCTGTACCACTCGATAGAGGCGGCATCAAGGTTGGAGCAGGGTTCGTCGAGTATTACCAGGGGGTTGTTGCTCATTACAGCCAGCAGCAGTTTCACCCTTTGTTTCATGCCGGATGAATAGTATTTGAGGGCTTTGCTTCGGTTGTATTTCAGCCCCGATAATTCAATGAGCGAGGACGGACTGTGGTTGCCCACCCAGGGCTTGAACTTCTGATGAAACAAAAGCACCTCCTCAAAAGTAAACTCTTCAATGAGCTCCAGATGAGGAGATGCCCAGCTTACATAACGGAAAATATTTTCTGATACATCTTTTTGTTGCAAATGCCAGTGAATCGTTCCCTCACTGGCAGGCAAAAATCCTGAAAGGGTTTTAAGCAGGGTAGTTTTGCCGCTACCATTGGCACCCAATACACCATAATGGCCGGGTGCTGCAAGTTCCAGGTTGATATTACGGAAAATCCAGCTGTGGATATACTTCTTACCGGTGTTTTCCAGTATTATCTTCATGTTGCTCTTTAGCGACTTTTTTATTTCTCCTGGTAACTGTACCCTTTCATGATACCCCTGCTCGAGTTGCTGATAAACGAAAGTATTTCGTCTCTTTCGGGGGTTGCAGGCATTTCTGTTTCAATAACGGTAATAGCCCTTGATACATTAAGCTTGCGTGAGTAAATTATCCGGTAAATATCCTGAATCTCATTAATTTTTTCGGATGTAAATCCTCTCCTTCTCAAACCGATGGAGTTGATACCCACGAAGGAAAGTGGATCACGTGCTGCCTTGGTGAAAGGAGGTACATCCTTACGCACCAGCGAACCTCCCGAAATCATCACATGGGGCCCTATATTTACAAATTGATGCACTGCCGACAATCCGCCGATAATGGCAAAATCCTGAATGGTGATATGCCCGGCAAGGGTGGCAGCATTGGCAAGGATACAATTATTACCTACCACGCAATCGTGGGCCACATGCACATAAGCCATGAGAAGGCAGTTGTTTCCTATTACCGTTTTCATGTTGGCCGAAGTACCCCTGTTTATGGTTACAAACTCACGAATGGTAGTATTGTCGCCTATTTCAACAGTAGTTTCCTCTCCATCGAATTTTAAATCCTGGGGTATGGCAGAAATTACCGCACCAGGAAAAATTTTGCAGTTTTTTCCGATACGGGCTCCTTCCATAATGGTAACATTGGAGCCAATCCACGTACCCTCTCCGATTTCTACGTTTTTATGAATAGTTACAAAAGGCTCAATTACCACATTGCGGGCAATCTTTGCCTGGGGATGAACGTATGCTAAAGGTTGATTCATCAATTATTAGTTTTAAATTGGACTGATGGAACTTGCATGAATAAGTATTTTCATTGTGTTTTGAGCGGCACTGCTCATGCAAGATTCATCAGAAAAAGTATAGTTTATTTGTTATATAAAACCGCTATTGCGTCAGGCTTTTATAAACCCGAAAACTATTGCCTGCAAAGGCACAACCCGGTTCTATTTATTTTTGGCAATTTGTGCCATTAATTCAGATTCAATAACAATTTTAGAGCCCACATAGCCCACACACCTCATGTGGCAAATACCCCTTCTTACGGGCGACACAAGGCTGCATTTCATTATCAGGGTATCGCCGGGCACCACTTTTTGCTTAAACTTAACATTGTCAATCTTCAAAAAGTAGGTACTGTATTCTTCCGGGTTTTCAACTGTTGAAAGTATAAGGATTCCTCCGGCTTGCGCCATGGCCTCAATCTGCAACACTCCGGGCATAACGGGTTCATTGGGGAAGTGACCGGTAAAGAAAGATTCGTTCATGGTGATGTTCTTGATACCCACCACGTGCGATTCGCTGATTTCAATAATTTTATCTACCAGCAGAAAAGGATACCTGTGAGGAAGCATTCCCTTGATGGCATTAATATCGAAAACGGGTTGCCTGTCGGGGTCATAAGAAGGAATCTGTTGTTCGGCAATCCTTTTCTTGATAAGTTTTTTGATATGACGGGCAAATTTCACATTGGAATAATGCCCGGGTTTGCGTGCAATAATCTGTCCTTTAATTCTCTTTCCAGCCAGGGTTAAATCGCCCACGATATCAAGCAGCTTATGCCTTGCTGCTTCGTTTTCGAAATAGGGCTCTAGGTTATTAAGAATACCCTCATTCCTTACCGCCACAGAAGGTTTATTGAAAAGTTCTGCCAGTCGGTCCAGCTCTTCCTGACTCACGGGCTTGTCCACATACACAATGGCATTGCTCAAATCGCCACCTTTAATAAGGTTTTGCTTAAGCAGGTATTCCAGCTCATGCAGAAATACAAATGTGCGGCAGGGAGCAATCTCAGTTCCGAAATCCGAAAGTTTATCCAGGATTGCGTATTGAGAGCCAATCACCTTTGAGCCATAATCGATAAGGCTGGAAATGCGATAGTTTTCAGAAGGCACTGCAATAAACTCACAGTCTTTGTCTTCATCATAAAACCTGATGGATTCGGTAACCTCAAAATACTCGCGGGGCGCATCCTGCTCCTCCAGGCCTGCCTTTTCCAGTACCTCCACATAAAGCTTGCTGCTACCGTCCATAATAGGCATTTCGGCGCAATCCACCTCTACCAGCACATTATCTATATCCATACCGGTAATAGCTGCCAGCACGTGCTCGATGGTAATAAGTTGTATTCCGTCTTTTTCCAGCGTAGTTCCCCTTGAGGTATCCACTACGTAATCTGCATCGGCTTCAATAAACACCTCTTCATCGAGATCGGTGCGCAGAAAACGAATTCCGGTATTTTCACCGGCAGGCTTAAAGGTTAGGGTTACGGTTTGCCCTGTGTGCAATCCCACTCCGGATACTGTAACAGGAGTTTTTATCGTTTTTTGTTTCTCTATCATAATTCCGGAAAAATATTTTTTGTTTTAAAAATGTAATACCCGACTATAGAAAAAATTCCCGACAAGCCATTGCCCGCCTGAAAAATCAAGCAAAGATAGCGTTTTTATTTTTTTGGGCAGAATTAAGCCTCCAAAGACTTTTTTAGCGGGAATTGCTTTTGAGTTCTTCAACCTTTGCTTCCAGGTCTTCAATTTTCTTAACCAGCTTGTCAAAATTGCGGAAATGGATATAAGCTTTAACGTATTTGTCATGATCAAAAGCCGGGGATCCCATAATAATTTTTCCGTTCCTGATGTTGGAAGATAATCCTGACTGGGCGGCAATTTTCACCTCATCGCCAATGGAAATATGTCCGCTGATGCCCACCTGCCCTCCTATCATACAGTTTTTTCCTACCTTGCTGGAGCCTGCAATACCGGTTTGTGCTGCAATAACAGTATTTTCGCCTATTTGCACATTATGGGCCACCTGGATAAGATTATCGAGCTTTACACCCTTCTTAATCACCGTTGAGCCCATGGTGGCCCGGTCGATTGTGGTATTGGCACCTATTTCCACATGGTCTTCAAGAATTACATTTCCAATCTGTGCCACTTTCATGTAGTTGCTGTCGCTCTGGGGAGCAAATCCAAAACCATCGGCACCAATAATGGCACCTGAATGGAGCGTACAACCCTTCCCGATAATACAATTCTGGTAAATCTTAACTCCCGGATAAAGAACACTATCATCTCCAATCACCACATTATCTGAAACATAGCATTGAGGATAGATTTTTACATTTTTACCAATGATCACATTGTCGCCGATTACGACAAATTCGCCCAGGTAAAGATTTTCTCCAAGTTGGGCTGATTCGCTTACCGATGCCAGCGAACTGATACCCTTTTTCTGGGGGAGGCTTTGCTGGTAAAGGTTGAGTAACTGCGCCAGCGACTGGTAGGCATTTTCCACACGTACCAGGGTGGCACTCAATTCTTTCTCTGCTTTAAAGTCTTTGTTTACCAGCACAATGCTTGCTCCGGTGGTATAAATATGAGGTGTATATGCCGGATTGGCAAGAAAGGTAAGGCTTCCGGGGCTACCCTCTTCAATTTTGGATATGGTGTTTACTTTTACTTGTGGGTCTCCCTCTACCTGACCCTGGAGGAAATCGGCTATCTGTTGAGCGGTAAATTCCATTGGAAATTATAATTTATTTTGGTTATACTTTAACAAACCCCTGGCTGTCAGGAGATAAAAAACAATCTGGTGCGAAAATAGTATTACTATTTCGACAGCAAACCAAGGATTTCTTTGGGATAGCAAATGTAATATTTCTTAACGGGATTTGACAGCACCCTTATATTTAACTGGTCAGAAATTTCTGCCATATCGCTGATATCGCCATTTTTCTGCAATATCCATACGTTTCCTACGCCGGGGTCGTAGGCATTGTTTTCGGTTTTTCCGGCAATGACAAAATGCCGTGTCTCCTCTTCGCTCAGAGAAAAATGCTTTTGTGTAAGGGAAAAGATTTCTGCCAGGTATTCCACATCAAAAGGCTCTTTCTGTAATTCTATTTTAAACAGATTTCGGGAAATCAGTCGGCGACAAAGCAGCGAAAGGGCTTTATCCGGATGGGTAACCCATACTTTTATGGAAGTAAAAACATCAAAATCATCCAGTAGGGCAAAATCATCCAGCAGGGAAGAATCGTTGTAAAAATCTTCTTCAGTAAAACTGCTTGAGAGGAACCTTTTCAGCGGAGGAGTGGCAAATAAATCCTGCCCCTGCAAAGCCAGTATTCGGGCACGTTGCAAAATAGTTATAAGGAGCTGTTCGGCTGATATAACCGTTTTGTGCAGGTAAACCTGCCAGTACATCAACCGCCGGGCAATAATGAACTTTTCCAGCGAATAAATTCCTTTTTCGTCGGTTACCAGCTTATCGTCAGCTACGTTAAGGGTTTTAATAATGCGATCGTAGCTTACTACCCCTTCTGAAACTCCGGTGAAAAAGCTGTCGCGATTCAGGTAATCCAGCCGGTCCATATCCAGTTGTCCACTTACCAGCTGGTGCAAAAACTTTTTGGGATAACTGTTCTGAAAAATACTTATGGCCATGGAAATGCTGTCGGGGTGCAGGTGTTTTAACTTTTGCATAAACAATAATGACAGCTGCTCATGATGCATCCCCCTTGCCAATGTGTTTTCCAGTGCATGGGAAAAAGGTCCGTGACCAATATCGTGCATGAGAATTGCCATCGTGGCTGCCAGGGCCTCATCATCACTGATGTCGTGTCCTTTGGTTCTTAGTGTATCAATGGCTAAACCCATCAGGTACATGGCACCCATGGCATGCTGAAAACGGGTATGCAGGGCCCCCGGATACACCAGGTGGGAGAGCCCGAGTTGTTTTATCCGGCGTAAGCGTTGAAAGTAGGGATGCTCCAGAATATCAAAAACTGCAGGATAAAGTACATTGATAAACCCGTAAACCGGGTCATTGAAGATTTTTAGCTTGTTAAGACCTGAATTGCCGTTATTAAATGTCATTGTGTCTGTATTTGGCAGATGATGGCTTTGTGTTTATACAAAAAAAACTAAAAGATATTGTGAACCGGCTCAATTACAAATTTTTACTCTTACAAACCTAAGCTATTTTTAACAACCTGCGTTCATCTTTGCATAAAAACAGCTTTGTAATCTTAAGCTTCCAGGGCACTCACTAAATGACAGAAACTATACTTTTTTTCCTTAGCTTATTAGCAATAATTGCTTAAACATACAAGTATTCCTTATAAAATCATTAATTTTAACCATGGAAATAAATAGCTTATAAAAACATCTCCCTTTATTGTTATTCCTAATTGTAATAAATTACAAACGGGCTATAAACAGCACATTTCAAACAATAAAACCTTTTCATGGCGTTTAAAAAAGAACAAACCCAAAACTAAAAAACTTATATGACTCCAAAAGTATTATGGGCCGATGATGAAATTGATTTGCTCAAACCTCATATCATATTCCTTGAACAAAAAGGTTACCAGGTAGCTATTGCTAAAAGCGGCGATGAAGCACTTGATAAAATAAATTCGGAAATTTTTGATATTGTTTTTCTGGACGAAAACATGCCGGGGCTTTCGGGCCTTGAAACCCTGACCCGCATCAAAAGCAAACAACCCCGCCTGCCGGTAGTAATGATTACCAAGAGTGAGGAAGAATCTATCATGAATGAGGCCATCGGAAGCAATATTTCCGACTATCTTATCAAACCGGTTAACCCCAACCAGATTTTACTTTCGCTCAAAAAAAACCTGGATAACAAAAAGCTGGTAAGCGAAAAAACTACCATGGCCTACCAGCAGGAGTTTCGAAAGTTGAGTATGGAAATCAGCGATCGCCCCGACCTGCAAACCTGGGAGGAAGTTTACCGAAAAATGATTTACTGGGAACTGGAGCTGGAAAAATCGCAGGACGAAGGCCTGAAAGAAATCCTGAAAATGCAGAAATCGGAGGCCAACACAGTATTTGCACGTTTTATTGCCGACAATTATGCCCATTGGCTTAGTGGTAAAGCCGAAGAAAAACCCATGTTGTCGCATTTGCTGGTAAAAGAAAAACTGGTGCCAATTCTAAAAGAAAACGACTCTAAAGTTTTCCTGATTATTATAGATAATTTGCGTTTCGACCAATGGAAGGTAATCCAGCCGGTCATTGAAAATTATTACAGGGTAGAAAGCGAAGAAATTGCCTACGGCATCCTGCCCACTGCTACACAATATGCCCGCAACGCGTTTTTTGCAGGACTACTTCCCTCGGAAATTCAAAAGCGCTTCCCCCAATACTGGGTAGGAGAAGATGAGGAAGGCAACCGTAATCAGTTTGAGGCAGAGTTGCTCACCGAGCAATTCAAAAGGCTGGGGCTGAACATCCCCTTCCACTATCATAAAATCCTCAATATGGCGGCAGGAAAAAAACTCCTGGAAAACATCAACAATTACATGAGCAAACCCCTCAACGTGTTGGTGTATAATTTCGTAGACATGCTCTCCCATGCCCGTACCGATATGGAAGTTATCAAGGAGCTTGCCGACGATGAAGCCGCATACCGCTCCCTTACACTCTCCTGGTTCGAACATTCGCCCCTGCTGGATATCATCCGATTTCTGCATGAGAAAAAAATCTCCATCGTGCTCACCACCGATCATGGAGCCATAAAGGTTTCTCACCCCACCAAAGTTGTGGGAGATAAGAACACCAACACCAACCTACGCTTCAAAACTGGCAAAAACCTGCAGTACAGCAGCAACGAAGTTTTTGAAGTAAAAAATCCGCAGGATATATTTTTACCGCGCACAAATATCAGTTCATGTTATATCTTTGCAAAAGAGGATAGCTTCTTTGCCTATCCCAACAATTTTAATTATTACGTTAATTATTACAGGAATACATTTCAGCACGGAGGTATCTCCCTTGAGGAAATGCTGGTTCCGTTTGTATTTCTTAAAGCACGATAGTTTAGAACATGAACAACATATTTAACGGTTTCTCTGAAGAGAATCTTCCCCGTGTGGCACAGCAACTGCTGAAAGAGCATCCCCAGGCACGCGTGATTGCTTTTTACGGTGCTATGGGTGTAGGAAAAACCACACTCGTAAAAGAAATTTGCAGACAACTGGATGTAACAGATATCGTGGGAAGCCCCACGTTTTCCATCATCAATCAATACCTCACACAATCAGGCGATAGTTTGTTTCACTTTGACTTTTACAGGCTCAATAAGCTTGAAGAAGCTTTTGATATTGGCTACGAAGACTATTTTTTCAGTGGCAATTATTGCTTCATCGAATGGCCCGAAAAAATTGAATCGCTTTTACCTGAAAATTGTCTGAGGATTCAATTACATGAGCAGGATGGACTGCGATACCTGAAAGTGAACAACGGCACTCCCTAAGCCCCAAACCCTATTTTGCCATGG
>SLOR01000091.1 GCA_007132395.1 Bacteroidales bacterium | reverse complement strand
TTAGTTTTAAGTTTGTGGTGGGCGTTCAGGCAGGTTGCTTCGGCAGGCTGAGTGTCAGATGAAACAGTTCATTAATTCAATCCCGCATTCTTTCAGTCGCGGGACTTCGGGATCAGCCCTCAACAATTCAACAATAACTAATAACTAATAACTAATAACTACTCACTAAATCCCATTCTCATGAAAACACACACAATCATTATCGCACTTTTGCTTGCAGGATTCATGCTTGTTTCCTGTGATGAGAAGGAAAATGACAAAGCAGTAATATTGTATGAAATAGCTGCTGATGTAAAAGACGTTGATGGTAACAGCTACAAAGCTGTAAGAATCGGTGAACAAACCTGGATGGCAGAAAACCTCAACGTGAGCCACTTCCGCAATGGTGATCCCATTCTGCATGTTACCTCCAATTATGAGTGGTTTGAAGCCGGTGAAAAGGGGATTCCTGCCTGGAGGTATTACAATGACGACCCTGAGCTTGGAAAAAAATTCGGGAAACTGTATAATGCCTTTGCCGTAAATGACCCCCGCAGGCTGGCCCCTGAGGGTTGGCGTATCCCGGCTGACAGTGATTGGTCTGAGCTGTTTACATTGATATCGGGCAGCGAACCCCATAAAAGTGAAGCAGGATTTAAAAAGGATGGAGAAGAGGAGTTTACCTATCGTATAATGGGTTATCGCTGGAATGATGCAGCCCGCGCGGTGAAAAGAGGCAATTGGACAGATGAAGTGGAAGGCCCTAATAACTCCGGATTCGGAGCATTGCCCACCGGGTATGTGGACTCTTACGGTAATTTTTATTATAAGGGACAAGCAGCCAGATGGTGGGGTACTCCTTCTGATTCTGAGTTTTCTCGTTTCATGGATGCTGAATTTGACTTTTCTTGTGCTAAGCTTCGCTCAGGTAATAACATTGTAAGCCTCAGTGCTGCCCCTATGCAGGCAGCCGGCTATTCGGTAAGATTGATAAAAGACTAATGTGTATACCATGAAAAACCAAATTAAAGAACTTACCCGTGCTGAAGAGCAAATTATGCAAGTACTATGGGACCTGGAGGAGGCTTTTGTTAAGGATGTAATAGAAAAGCTTCCCGACCCCAAACCGGCTTATACCACAGTGAGTACCATTATCCGTATCCTTGAAAAAAAAGGCTTCGTAGGGCATAAAGCCTTTGGCAAAACCCATCAGTATTATCCCCTGATAACCAAAAAGGTTTATACAAGCCAGTTGTTTAAAGGGATGCTCAGCGGATATTTCGGAAACTCCATACGCCAGATGGTATCCTTCTTCTCGCGCGAAAAGGACCTTTCTGTTTCGGAGCTGGAAGAACTCAAAAAAATTATTGATGATGAAATCCGTAAACAAAAGAATAGCTGACCTGCCTAATACGTTAAATTGTAGTCATTTAATATAAGTAACTATGGAAACTTACATTGCCTTTTTGATTCGCGCCTCGGTTTATTTGCTGGTTTTCGGCGCAGCTTACTACGTGTTGTTTGCAGGTAGCAATCGCCCTGTGTTTAACCGCTTTTATCTTTTGTTATCGTTCCTTTTGTCAGTGGGTCTGGCATCCTTCGGGCAGATTGATATGGTGGTGAATACTGCTGACTCAGCCTTCTTTAATGCAATTCTTTTACAGGAAGTAAGTGTGGGGGATGGTGCAGCCGCCACTACATGGACTGCTGTTGAGAAACAAACAGCCTTTCCCCCTTGGCAGATATTGTTATTGGGGTTTGTGTTTGTTTTACTGCTGCAAATGATATTGCGGGTTCTGAATATCAGAAAAATAATTAAGCGAAATCCGGTTGAAGACTTCGATGATATTCAACTGGTGGTTTTGCAGAACTCCGAGAATCCTTTCTCTTTCTTTCACTGGATTTTTGTGCCCAACCAAATCAAGGGAACACCTTTGTTCGACAAGGTGCTTACCCACGAGCGGGCGCATTACCTATGCCGGCATTCCTGGGATTTGATGTTCATGGAACTGATGCGTCTTATATTCTGGTTTCATCCTTTCTTTTACCTGTTGCGCCGCGAACTGCAAAATATGCACGAGTTTGAGGCCGACAGCCACGCGCTGAAATCATTCTCCCGGCCTGATTATCAAAAGGCATTACTTGAGTTCAGTTTCGGTGGAAGCACATTTGCCATTACCAATCCTTTTAATATATCCATCATTAAAAAACGCTTTATCATGATGAACACACAAAACACACAATCTGTAAAGAAGCAATGGGTGAAGTTGCTTTTGCTTTTGCCGTTTCTGGCAATGACCTTTTTTATCCAGTCCTGCAATCTTCAGGAAGAGCCCCTCAGCGATGAAGAGGCTGCTGAATTAAAGGCCCAGGAGGTAAAACCTGAGGATGATGTAATTTTTACTATAGTGGAGAATCAACCTGAGTTTCCGGGGGGAACTAGTGCACTGATGCAATTCCTACAGCAGAACCTCAGGTACCCGGGGGATGCCCGCGAAAATGGGATCCAAGGGACTGTTTTTGTTTCCTTTGTGGTGGAGAAAAATGGCGATATCACCAATGTGAAAATTTTACGTGGTGTGCCCGAGGGAGAAAGTCTGAGTGTAGAGGCCCTCAGGGTAGTTGAACTGATGCCCGCCTGGCAGCCCGGCAAGCAGAGAGGAGAAAATGTAAGGGTACAGTTTAACCTGCCCATTCGGTTTGTGCTGAATTAAATCAAGGGTTGGCCAGATAATCTGCCGGTTTTTTGTAGCTAATCCAGATAATTATTCTTTATGTCGTTTTTAGAAGAAAAGCCCCGCTGCAAGGGGCTTTTCTCTTTTTCTGCGGGGCCATAGAACCAATGCATATTTTTGTAATTTTGCAGCATCTGATTAGGGATTTACCTGGCAAGGGGATATATGTTCTGCCCTTTGTAACCAGAGAGTCTTTTCAGATTTCAAAACACATTTTACTATCAAAACACTGTAATCTGCCGTAAAGTATGGCCATTAAAAAAAAGCAAAAATCTACTCAAAACAAGTTCTTCGCAGGACTTGCCCTGGGGGTAATCGGCTTCTGCCTGCCCCTTGTTTTTCAGTTCGACGGTTTGTCGTATGCCGGACACCTGGCCCTGGGAATTTTTCTCATGGCGGCAGTGTTCTGGATGTTCGAAACCCTGCCCATCTATTCCACCTCCATGCTGGTAATATTTCTGCAGATAACGCTGCTCAGCCAGCAGGGGTTGATATTTTCTGATGCCACGTTACCCTCCACAGATTTAAAACCCCATGCCGAAAACACCTGGAAGGTACCGGCCGGTGCCGTGGATGGTGATAAGGTATATGTGCTGAAAGACGAACGAAACTATACCCCTACACAGGTTAATGTGCTGGAACGCGGTGAAATGGTAACTATACAAAGCGAGGCCTTTGACCCGGAAACCCGGCTAGTTGCCGATACCCGGCATAAACTTGTAGGCTATAAACCGGTTTCCTTTGCTGCTTTTTTCGGCACTCTGGCCAGCCCCATCATTATTCTGTTTCTGGGTGGCTTTATGCTGGCGGGTGCCTCCGTAAAGTATAACCTGGATAAAAACCTTACCAACGTATTGCTGAAACCTTTCGGGCAAAAACCCATGTTTATCATCCTGGGGCTTATGCTGGTAACGGCAACCTTATCTGCTTTTATGAGCAATACGGCTACCACAGCCATGATGATGACCGTAGCTATTCCCATTGCCATGCAGGTAAGTAAAGAAGACAAATTCAGGATAATGCTGGCCCTGAGCATTCCCATCGCGGCCAATATCGGGGGGATGGCCACACCCATTGGCACACCTCCCAATGCCATTGTAATAGCCAACCTCACCCAGCAAGGAATCAATATTGCTTTTGGCACATGGGTGGCGCTGATGTTGCCTTTGGTAGTGCTGTTGCTTTTGCTGGCATGGGGAACCATGCGGATGTTTTTCCCCCCTACTTTGGAAAGCTTTAAACTTACCCTGCAGGGGAGTTTTGAAAAATCCCGCCCGGCAATTATTCTGTATATCCTATTCGCCGTAACGGTACTGCTGTGGTTTACCGAGGCACAGCATGGTATTCCAAGCGCCATGATAGCTTTTTTGCCTATCGCCGGTCTAACAGTTACCAGCGTGATGAAGCAAGAGGATATCCGCTCACTGCCCTGGGAAGTATTGTGGTTGGTGGCCGGGGGTATCGCCCTGGGCATTAGCATGGAAAATACCGGATTGGCCATGTGGCTGGTATCGAGTATCAACTGGGAAATGTTTCCGCAACTGTTGTTATTGCTTGTTTTTGGTTTCGTGGCGCTTATGCTTTCCAACTTCCTCTCCAACACTGTTACAGCAACCCTGCTTATTCCCCTGGCGGTGAGCATGGGCACAAGTGGTATTGGCGGAGAAGGATTCAGCCTGGTGATTACCTCGCTGGTAATCGGCTCAGCCTGCAACATGGCTATGCTTCTGCCCATTTCTACACCTCCCAACGCAATTGCCATGAGTACCGGTTTTATTAAAACTCCCGACATGGTAAAGGTTGGAATTATTATCGGACTGGTGGGTATCATTGCCGCACTGGTTCTGTCGCAATTATACTGGCCTTTGATTATTAACTAAAACAAAGAACAAGATGTCTGATATTTATATTATCTGTGTAGAAGACGAACCCCAGGTGCTGGATGTGGTAGTTCGTGATCTGGCTCTCCT
>SLOR01000392.1 GCA_007132395.1 Bacteroidales bacterium | reverse complement strand
TTGATAGTGGAAGCTATTGAACACACCCGCTATCCCAATGTGATGGGAGTACAGTTTCATCCTGAAATCATCGACCTGTACAGCGGTAAGCCCCTGCGGCAAAATCCCGGCGAGTATTCCGACCTTCCGTTTTTTGAGGCCTATCCAGGCAGTGAGGGAGAAAATTTCCACAGGAGTTTCTGGCGCTATCAGGCTTTGCTTTATAGGGAGCAGGCTGAACCTAACCTGTGGATTTCGCCCGTTCTTTCAGGCGAAACCCCTTGATATTGCTGCCGTATCATTTATTTTTTTATGAACAGCATGTTTATGGCGGCTTCCCGGCTGTTGAGTTTGAGTATATAAACGGCCGGGGTAGTTGCGCTATGTTAATGCCGATGTTTTGTTTTTATGCGCCATCATGCGTAGTAACCAGTCTTTCTCCCTGTATGGCGTAGATGCTTGCATGAGAATAAGGTTTCTGCCAATAATTACGGATGTGTAAAGTATCGCCGGCAGGGTTGGGGTACACACTTGCCTTTCCTTTGTGCTTTTGTTGGCAAAGTAACATGAGCAAAGTAATCAAATTTCGTTGGTATTCAGGAAAAATAAATGTTAGCGTAGCAGTGACTCCATAGCTTACGGTAACTGTAAAATCAAAATCTTCCTCAAAAAGGCTCATCCTCAAATGCGGGGGTTACATACTCCCGCTTTGCCTCAGTGTTGTCATTCTCCAAATTGAAAAGTGTTGGATGGGAAGAAGCGTCCAGGTAAAGAGGCGTAGGAGTACCCAGGTCTGTTAAAAATGACATCAAGGGAAGCAATGCCATTCAGTCCAGTCTTTGCTAATGCTTAGTGTGAAAAGTGGTGTTAGTTGTATTCTAATCAATTGTTTAACAAAGCTGATGGCGCGCCTGGCTTTATGTACGACGATTTTATACACAAATTTATTTTCCTGTCAGTGAGCTTATTTTTGAAAAAAGGGTGTATGTCTTATTATGTAGCATGTTAATATAAAAATAAGTATGCTTAATTGGTTGGGTGATTTTTGATTTGCTTTTGTCATTAGAAAAAACAGGATGATCCCAAATCTGGAATACTTAAGCCTGCCAGTTCGTCTGCTGTAAGCAAATAAAGGAAAAATTTCAAAAAATAAAATATATGAGAATGTATACTTTTTTCAGGGTTCATCTTTTTTGGATTCTTTTGCTTGCCAGCTCCTGGGCTAAAGCTCAGTCGGTGGACATTCAGGTTGTTCCCCCACAGGGTCCCGATTTTCGGTTGTATGAACTTTGGTATATTACGGTAATCAATAACAGCACCTCTGAAGTTGATGGTTTTTTTGAAGTAGTTGTTACAGATGTAAATGCCGGGATGGTGGCTTTTGCGCAAAGCAGCAGGGTTTCTCTGCCAACAGGAGTTACCACGTATAATCATACGAACTATAACCGGCTTGAACCCCTGCGCAATGTTCGTATTGATCAAAAATTTGAGGAATATGTGCTGCGCACCAATGCCTTGCCGCCCGGTCAGTATGAGGTATGTGTGAGATTTTTCTCCCTTCCCGATAATGAACAGCTTGCTGAGCGATGCTATCCTTTGATTTCTGACCAGATGGTGCCTCCCTATCTGATTAGCCCGGGCAATGAATCGGTGCTGATGTCGGAGCACGATGTTTTTATCTGGTCACCCGCAGGAGGGATGGGGCATAATCACACCTTTAACTATGAATTGAGGGTTGTAGAACTGCTTGGGCCTCAAAGTCCTTCTGCTGCCATACAATCCAATCCTGCCTTTTTCTTTGCCGAAAATCTTAGCAGTCCTATGATGAGGTATCCTGCATCGGCCCGGGCTTTTCGCCACGACCGCAAATATGCCTGGCAGGTAAAGGCATTGATTGGAGATAAGGTAGTGGCTGAAACAGAAGTATGGCTCTTTTATGCCTCTCGATCCGATGAGGAGGAGGAAGATGATGAAGAGGAAGATTCCGACACAACCCTGGTTTCACTTTCCCGAGATACCTATTTCCCCCTCAGCCGACAACCGGTAGCGGGATATTACATTATTAATGATGATCAGCAACTATATTTTACCTGGCGAAACCGCTATGCCGGGATAACACCTGAAATAGCCATCCTTAACAACAGAGGTGAAGTGCTTTTCCAGGAACCCCTTGAGGCTGAGCAAAAGAGCGGACTCAACTTCAACGCCCTCGACCTGAATCTTTATGCCGGAGTCCAACCCGGGCAAATCTACACCCTTGTACTATACGGTCAAAAAAGCAGACAATACAGTTTGCGGTTTTTGAAATCGGAACCCGTCTCCATGGATGATTAGAGTTGTCTTTCAGGCACTGACTATGATTTATGCAATTAGAACCGGAAAAACTACACAATATGACATTTGATACTAAATACAGATGGATGCGCAAAGCTGCGTTGTTTTTTGCAACTCTTTTACTGGCAGAGAGTTTTATACCTTCTGCACTTGCCTTAAGTGGCGGACCTTCGCAACCTGAAGCAGAATACTTTAGTCCGGTATCATCCGATAATATGGTAGATCTGTTTACAGGCAACTTTGGGTATTCCATTCCACTGCTTGATGTAGGCGGGTATCCGCTTACCCTTACCTACAACTCCGGGGTTACAATGATGGATGAAGCTTCTTTTGTAGGCTTGGGCTGGAGTTTGAATACCGGGGTAATGCAACGAAATATGCGCGGTATACCTGATGATTTCAAAGGAGATGAAGTAAAGCAGGAATTTAACAGAAAGGCCAATCATACATTTGGTATAGATGGGGGAGTGGATCTTGAAGTTTTTGGTATTTCTGCAATGACACTTGCGGGTACCGCTTCCGCCGGCTTGTTTTACAATACATACAGAGGGTTGGGGGTTAATATATCTTATGCCCCGACCTTGTCTTTTGCATCCGATAACTATGGAAGTGCAACCGCTTCAATGGGAGTAAACGCCAGCTCCTTTGGGGGCATAGGCCTTAATACGAGTATCGGTATTTCACACACCCATAAAACAGATGTTACAGCCCTTAGCGGTAGCATATCGGGTGGTTTTGCCTATGGATCAAGAGAGGGGATGCGCTCTGCTTTTCTTAACCTGGGTGCTGGAGTAAAAACCCAGCGGCAGAGCAGAAATGACAGGCCGGCAGGTGCTTTTAGCCGAAGATTTTCGCACGGCGGTTCTTATTCTTTTGCACATCCTACCCATGTACCCATGATGAGATTTCCGATGGAGTCCATCAGTTTGTCCTATGCAGTTAAAATCGGGGCAGAGCTTTTCGGAGCTTTTCCTGCCGGCAGGATTAACGCAAGTTATAATTACCAGGGTTTGCGCAGTAATGAAGAGGTTTTGCCTGCTTACGGATATGTATATGCCGAAAATGCCAAAGGCAGAGAGAGGGTAATGATGGATTTTAACCGCGAAAAGGATGGGCCTTTTACGCCCGATAGCCCTGTGCTGCCTATGGGTAATTTTACTTATGATACCTATTCTGCCAATGGCCCTGGCCTGTCGGGTTCTTTTCGCCCTCACAGAGGGGATGTGGCACAACTGTACGAAAGCCGCGTCAGCCATACAGGGCTTGAGCCCGGTGGTGCAGGATCAAGAATTGAACTTCCCTCTCTTACTGCTTCGGTGGAAGTGGGTGCGGGAAATGCATTCCATTTGGGGGTAGATGTGCTGGGCACAATGTCGTCAAGTACTTCCAAAGGATGGGATAATGATAATGAAATAAAGGATTTGCTGAATTTTAAGTCTCCGGATTCATCTTATCCTGCTTATGAGCCGGTTTATTTCCGCAACGGGAGTGAAATAACGCCACTTAATGAGCAAATTTATGCTGCAACCGGTGGCGATGCTGCGGTTTATGTGGGGTTGGAAGGTAGCTCAACTGTTGCCAAAGCTGGAAAAGTGTTGCGCTCTTCCGATGGAGACTTCAGCGTGAATCAGCCCGTATTTATGCAGGATCGTCAGAGCCGCAATCAATTATTTTCATACCTCACGGCATCTGAGGCAGCAGGGCAGGGCCTGCAAAGGGCTATACTCAGTTATCCTTTGAATGATTTTACCGCTGACCCTGATACCCTGTTGCGGAATGAAGATGCTTATCAACCGCATCACTTCAGCGAGATTTCTGTTGCCAATGAGCAGGGCCTGCGATACGTATATGGGGTTCCTGCCTACAACCACTACCAGAAGGATGTAACTTTTAATGTTGCCGGACGAAGTGCTGATTGTGCCACCGGACTGGTAAACTACCAACCCGGAGATAACTCTATCGAGAATTCCCGGGGTATCGACCATTATTATCACGCTACACACCTTCCGGGCTATGCGCACAGCTTTCTGCTTACGGCAATTCTATCTCCCGACTATGTAGATCTTACCGGAGATGGTCCCACCCCCGATGATCACGGCAGTTATACTCTTTTTAATTATACCCGCGTAATGGATGACTATAAATGGCGCATCCCTTCCCAGGAAAACAAGGCCTCCTATCAGCCCGGTAATCTTACCGATCAGCTTGACGACAAAGGACATTACATCTATGGTGAAAAAGAGATCTGGTATCTCCATTCTATTGAAACCAAAAATTATGTGGCACAATTTGTACTGGGCACCCGTGAGGATGGCCTGGAAGTAAAAGGCGAAAACGGTGGGGCCAATTCCTCTGACGGTCGCAGATTGAAAAAGCTGGAGCGGATTGACCTGTTTACCAAAGCCGGACTCGAGGCAGGTGAACCACTTAAGTCAGTTCATTTCGAATATGATTATTCTCTCAACCCGGGCTTACCCAATGCGATAAATAATCAGGGTAAGCTTACGCTCCGTAAGGTGTATTTTACACACGGAAACTCTTTGAAAGGAGAAGAACAGAAATATGAGTTTGAATATGGTGGTGCTAACTTCGCATTCAACGCTGCCCACGTGGATATGTGGGGGAACTATAAAGAGGAAGATTGCAGTGTTATGCCTGCTGATGAATTTCCCTATACCCGCCAGCAAAACCGTGAACAGGCTGATGCAAATGCTGCGCCCTGGTCGTTGCGAACCATAAAGCTGCCCTCGGGAGGTCGTATTGAGGTAGAATATGAAGCAGGCGATTATGCCTATGTACAAGACCGACGTGCGATGCAGATGCTGCACGTAGCCGGTTTTGGAAATGACCCGGGTGGGCTGCCGCAAAATAACAACAACCGGCTTTATGAGGGGTCACAACAGGATTATCGAACCAATGAATATCTTTATTTTGAACTGAAAGAAGCTCTCCCATCGGGATCCCCGGGGGCGGCAATGCTCAGGGAATATGTAGAAGGTGTGGATGAGTTGTATTTTAATTTGCACGCCGATGTAGTAGGAGAGGAAAGTTTTGACGGTAGAAACTTTTCTTACACCTATGAAAATATTGATGGATTTATCCCTGTAAAGTTTGAAGCATTCGGACAGGACTTTGGGTTCGATGAAAGCAGTGCTGATGGCAATGGTAATTATACCCGCGGCTGGATAAGACTGCCTCAGGTGCCCGTTGGCGATGATCGCATCCCCGTTGGATTGCCCGATAAGGTGCATCCTATGGCACACTTTATCTGGCAGCATCTGAAAAACTACCGGCCCGATCTGGCCTATAAATCTCCGCGCTGGGATGATAATTACGTTCAGCAGCTTGTTTCAGGTTTTACAAGTATTGTTTCAGAATTTGTCAGTTTACTTACAGGGCTTAATCAGCAGTTGTTGCAGCGAATGGTAGCTTCGGAGGTGATGGCTGAGCGGAGTTATATTCGGCTGAATGTTCCGGATAAAGTAAAAACCGGTGGTCCGGCCAGGGTAAAAAGGGTGTTGATGTTTGATGCCTGGGATGAGCTTACCGGGGGTGCTAACAAAGGGATGATGTACGGGAGAGAATACATTTATACTGCTAATGAAACCCTGGATGGGGAGCAGCGTGTGATAAGCAGTGGTGTAGCTTCCTGGGAGCCTGCTCAAAGTTTTGAGAATCCTTTCAAATATCCGTTCCGATATACTGAAGATGGTGAAAGCCGCTATGTAACCCGTCCCTTTGGAGAGTCATTCTTTCCTGCTCCTGTTGTGGGCTACAGTAAGGTAAAAATGAGAAATCTGCAAAGGGATATTGTGCAAAAAACTGCAGCCGGCCACAGCGAACATCAATTTTTTACGGCAAAAGACTTTCCTGTAATTGTGGAAATGACAGATATTGACTTTAAACATCACAAACCCGGCTTTCTTGGTTCTTTCAAATGGAGTTACAAAGAGTTTATGACTGCCAGTCAGGGGTTTTTGGTGGAGTTGAATGATATGCACGGTAAGCCCAGGTCTGAAATGATTTTCCAGGAAGGCTCAGATGTGCCCATTTCCGGAGCAGAGTACCATTACCGCACAGATGGGCGTAAACTTAACAGCAGGGTAGCTGCACTGGATAATGCAGGAAATGTGGTTGATGACGTATTGATGGGGGTAGACTATGAGCTGGTGCTGGATACCCGCGAAGAAATCAGTGAATCGGAATCTTATGGATTAGAGATGAATACCGATGGCTTCCTTGCTTTTATTGTTCCGGTAATTATTCCTATCCCTATACCCAGGTACAATACTCAGGAGGTGCAGTTCAGAAGCATTTCGGCAACTAAACTTATCAAGCGTAGAGGCCTGCTGGAAAAAGTTACCACTGTAAATAACGGAGCACGACTGGACAGGGAAACCCTTGCCTGGGACAAACAAACAGGCCGACCACTGGTGTATCGCCAGCAAAATGAATACGGAAAATCTTATTACGAAGCAAATATACCTGCTTACTGGGAATATTCAGGAATGGCGCCCGGTTACCATAATGTAGGAATGTCTTTTGAAGATGTGCAGTTTGACGGACAAACGGGAAGAGCCTCCATGGGAAGCGATGCAAAATTACTGCAGCCGGGTGATGAAGTTTTGCTGCAACGCCAGGGGAGAACCCGAAAAGCCTGGGTGTTGAATTCAGGTAATGACTTTGTTACCCTGATTCGTCAGAATGGGAATTATCCCCCTTCCGGTGTTTACAGTATAAAGGTTCTTCGCTCCGGATCCCGCAATCAGCAGGCTCTTAACACAGGGAAGGTGATCAGTATGGTCAATCCCCTGCAATCGGGGATGCTGGAGTTTGAAGATGTTGTGGAGGCATCTGCCACAGAGTTCAGTGAACAATGGCAAAGCTACCTGGGAATGAATATTTCTTATGAACCCGATTATTGCGATTGTGAAGAAATTACCGCCGGGCACGGATATTACCACGTTCAGCTCTATCTGGAGCAAATGGCAGACACTATATTGCATAGCCCCAGAACCATATTGGGAAGCAGTGATGGTGTTTTTAATATTTGGAAGTCAGAAATTTCCGGCAACAGATTAAGTGGAAGCATCGTCACCAACGTGGATGCAACAGGGATGAAATATCCGGATGAGGAGCAATGCAAGCTTTCCCTCAGAGTTTTGAATGCCAATTACTTTCCTCCTGCAGGAGGTGTTTTTGAAAACTTCAGACCGGCAGATAGGGGAAGCAGCTGCGATACCTTGTGGAGTTTTATAGTGGATTATGTTGTTCCGCAGGGTCGGATAACCAAAACTTATGAGATGGAGGGAACTAATTCCTGCTGGCCTCTGGCAGTGTGCCGCACGGTGCCGCCTGAGGTTGCCTATCATTGCGATCTCCCCTTCGGCGATGCTGTAAATCCCTGGTTTTTGGGAATAAGAGGCAGTTTCCGACCGCTTGCCGAATATATGTATATAGCTCAGCGCAAAGCCACCGGCAGAGTTGCCGATGATGGGGTATACGAAAACTTTGAACCTTTCTGGAACCTGATGCCGGGAGCCGATCCTACGAAATGGATTGCCGCTAATTCTTACACCAAAATTGACCCCTTTGGCACCCTGCTGGAAGAAAAGGATGCTTTGGGCAGGTATGCCTCTGAGCTCAAGGGATTTAATAACAACCTTGTGGTGGCCACTGCTGCCAATGCACGTCATAACCAGATTGCTTTCGACAGTTTTGAAGATTGGCACTACAGCAACCGTGACCTTAATGAGGGGGAATGTGAATTCAATGGCCACCTGCAAGGGATGTGGAAAACTTCTTCCGGCAGCGCTCTGGCATATCATTCAGGCTTATTCGATAAAGAGAAGGGGCATACCGGCAGCAATAGCATAAGGGTTGCTACAATACTTCATTTTGAATACGATATTGCCCTTACGCCCGATTGCAATACAATAGCATCAACCTCTGCCTCTGACAAATATCTTCTCCAACCCTGTGATTTGGCAGGTGAGTTTAATCCTGATCCCGGCCATTATACACTTAGTGTATGGACCAAAGACAGGCAAGGCTCAGCAGGGAATGGTTATGTAAGGGTGCTTACCCAGGGTGATGTGTCGGCGGAATATAACTTCTACGCCGAAAGTTTGCCCGTGGATGGATGGAGGAAAATTGAAGGACATTTTGAGATTCCTCAGGGAACCAACAATCTGAAAATTCAACTCAGGACCACTTCAGGGATGGTGCTTTTTGATGACTTCCGGGTGCACCCTTTCAACAGTCAAATGCAGAGCTATGTCTTTGATCCCGTCACCCTGCGCTTAAAGGCTGTTCTTGATGAAAACAACTATGCCACTTTTTATGAATATGATGAAGAAGGCAATCTTGTTACCATTAAAAGAGAAACGGATGAAGGGATTATCACCCTGCAGGAATCCTACAGGTCTTTGAGAAAAAGATAAGATTATTTAGTCAACACCTTTTGAAAATACAGGTATGGTGAAGAAAATATGTTTTTTGTTATTGGTTAAGATTTTTGCAGTAGTTCATCTTTTTGCTGCAAAGGAGAGATTTACGGTTTATCTGAACGCTTCGGATATTTTGATAGGAGACTCTGTTGTTGTAAAGGATGATAAGTTTCTCGATGAATACGGGCTCTTTAATACCGACTGGCAGGATGATTTTCATCTGAAAAGAACCCTCAATTTTGTGGGGTTGTTCCTGAACCCTGCAGCCGAAATGCCATCTGCTTCCTTTGAAGTGAATGTGGATTTGAAAATCAGCTGGACTGATAAAGCCAATGACGAATTTGAGGACAATGTATCTCTAAGCGTGGGTTACAATCCTGACGGGAGTTCTGCGTATCCGCGCCATCAGTACTTTCATTTTGAAGACGGGCATATTGTGAAGGCAGAGATTCTTCAATATAATGTCTCCGGAATAAGTTTGCAACAGCTTGATGATCTTGTGTTTCTGGAAAATACCATTGAGGTGGAGCGTTATTATAAACTTTCTGATCAGGCACCTGATTTGAATACGAATCTTGATGCTGAAAGCAGGGAGATACTGGTGAGCTGGAATTTTACAGAAGGTGCCGAAAAGTATGAACTTGAATGGACTTTTGTGAACTCTTATGATGGAAGTGGCGGAGAGCAGTCTGGCCTGGAGTATGATTTTAACAGAAATAGCCGGAGGGTTGTACTTTCTGATTTGAGTTATCGCATTCCATTGACCTTTGAAAGGGGCTGGGTAGTGGCAAGGGTGCGGGGTATTGGGTCGGATAAGGATTTCAATCCAACGTATGGCCCCTGGTCGCTGAATGCAAATAGTGGTTCCGTGGGGCCGACCTCCGGCTCCTGGGCATTCAGGGTTAGGGGCGACAGGGTGCATATGCAGGATAACCTGAACTGGCACTACTCCGCCAGTTACGCCGAAGAGGGCAAGCGTCATGCAACACTTACATATTTTGACGGGCTTTTAAACCAAAGGCAACAGCTTACCCGTATGAATACCTCCCGTGATGTTCTGGTAACAGAGATATACTATGATCATCAGGGGCGACAGGCTTTGGTGAGTTTGCCTGCCCCCGTAAACGAATCAGCGGTTGGCGGTGGTGTTTCGCTAAGCTTTCAGCCGGCTTTTAATCGCAATTTGCAGGGAGAAGCCTACGGACCGGAAGATTTTGACTCTCAAACCGATTGTGGAAATACTGCGGCTCCTATGCACAGCAGCTATGGTGCCGGGTTATACTACAGCGCACAGAACAATCATCAGGACGAATTTAATGCTTTTATCCCCGATGCAGGGGGATACCCTTTCATACATACCGAATACACACCCGATCAAACCGGTAAAATCAGTCGCGTGGGTAAAGCAGGTGGGGCACACCAGCTGGATGGGGGCAATGAAAGCAAGTACTTTTATGGCGTCCCTTCTCAACAGGAACTGGATTATCTTTTGGGGAGTGATGCCGGGGGTGCAGAATTTTACAGAAAGAATATGGTGGTGGATGAGAACGGGCAGGTAACAGTCAGTTACCTCAATAGCCGTAATCGTGTTGTTGCCACGGCTCTGGCAGGTGAAAGCCCTGAAGCCCTTGATGCTTTGCCTTCACAAGCCGTACTGATGGAGATGAACTTACTTCAAGGTCAGAATGATAATAGCCTGGGTATGAGCAAAACCGCTGCAGTAAGTTTTACGGTGCCCGATCATAATATTAATCATCATTTCAGGTATAATCTGTTGCCTGAAAATTTCACTGAAGCGTACTGTGATCAGTTCAATTTCTGTCTGGATTGTGTGTATGACCTTACGGTAACCCTCATCAATAATGAGTGTGGAACAGAAATACATCGTCACTCCACGCGCATTGGCAGTATCAGTGATATTACCCTCAATTGTACCGGTGGCCAGCAGCTGGTTTATGATTTCCAGGAAACCCTGGCAATGGGGAGCTATACCATTTCACGGGTTCTTACTGTAAATGAGGAAGCTGCCAATCGATATGTGCAGCTGTATATGCAGTCTGACCCTTGTCTTGATTTGCATTGGGAAACAATACTGCTTGAAAACAGGGAACGTATTGACAAGCTGGATTGCCTCCTTGATTGTGAAACTTTTGAGATACAGGATACTTATGAGGTGGAAGTGGATGGTCAAATAGAGATTGTTTCATTTTCAGATGATGAAATTGCAAGGATGAAAGAGGCTCAGGAGGCAATCTGTGGCGTCTCTATCAGTTATTGCGAGAGTATGTATCTTACCCTCCAGGCCGATGTGAGCCCGGGAGGACAGTATGCACTTTTTATGGATACAGTTCATCATGTAATAAACCCTTCTCTTTATGCGGAGTCTGTTCTCAATGCTGAGTTAGCAGGTTTATATGCTTCTCTGCCTGGAGCGCAGGCTTTAAATAATCCGGTTATAGCCGGTCTGTTATCACGCAACTGGAGAAATCCGGTGGGAGGCTATAAAGAGGAAGATGGTTCAGATTCTTATGTCGAAGTACATCCCGGTACTGCTGAAGGGCCGGCATTCCCCGATAATCTTGCGGTTGAAATAGACGGACGCTGGTTTGTAAGACCTGAAAACCTTGAGGATGTGAGGGATTTTATTGATGCCTGGCAACCTTCCTGGGCAGAAGCTCTTGTGCCTTATCATCCCGAATATTGTTATTATCAGTTCTGTATGGAGCATGAGAATAGCTACGACTTCGATATGCTCATACTTGAAACCACCAGTTATGCCCTTGCATCAGAAGCGGATATGTTGGATTTGTTTGCTGCAGATCCGTATTTTAATAACCCTTCTGATCCAGTTTATCAACAAATGCAGGATAAACTGGAAGAGTATTATGTGGATGAATACGGCAATAGCTATTCCATAGAAGATCTGGTTGTGGCGGCCAGTCAATGCAATCAGGTTGATTTTACACTCAATGACTTTCTTGCCTGTATTGCAATAAATAACTTCGGAGGAAATCCCGCAACGCTAAACCAGGAGTGGGAACTTTACAAAATGCTTTATTACGCTGCAAAAAATGAATTGCTTGCTGAGGTGAGGCATCAGTTTGCACTGGAATGTGGAGGGTATAACGGATGTATAGGAGTAGGTGAAGGACAGTTGTTTGACAGGCGGCTTTTTAATTATGTCTTTCCTCAGATTTCTGCGGGTTGTGTAGAATGTATTTATCAGCAGAACTGTGTGATATTTAGTCAGCTATTTCGTGATAAAACCAAACGTTTTCCTGACGCCTCTGATTTATATGATATGCTGGGAGTTTCTATGACCGGTGATCTGCTGGCCGATCTGGCAACCGGTAGCGCGTGGGCTGAAAATACGATGAATGATATGTGCAGCAAATGCCCTATGGAAAGTGCGCTGGAGGTGATGCTGCTTAAACTGGCACAGGAAGGTGAACTTACATCCAATGCAGCTATCTCAGGTGGTGGATATATTACTCCTGCCCTGCATACAGAATTGGGGGGATCCGGATATATGTGGGAAGGCAAGGATGAAGGTAACCGCCTCACAGCCGTTATGGCTATGGAAGGGCAATCTGATTGCCAATTAAGCCTGCACAACCTGATGGATGAACCCATTCACTGGAAAGATATCGTTTATTTCTCCTGCCTGGAAGCTACAGGCTCTTCCGATCATTTTGCTGAAATGGCCGGAAGTACATTCCGTGTAAGAGCAGTAACTGCCCGCCAGGAGGTGTTCTGGCTGGAGGGAATTGTTTCTTGCCTGGACCTTGATAAGTGCGATATTACTCCTTTCTGCAGCCCATCGGATGCAGGAAAAGAGCTGTTGCAGCTTTTCAATATGGTGTTTTACGACCGACTGACCCTGAACCCCAGTGCACCCTTGCCGCTTTCTGGCTTGTTTGTAAGTAATGTGGTAGGGAATGCCATTAAAGAATATTTTCCGGAGTCTGTTACCATTCCACAATTTACCTGGGATGCTGCTGCTAGCGCTGAAGGGCGCGTGCTCAATGCTTCTCTGCGCAATGGTAAGACTTCCTGTAATTTTTATTTTCAGATTACCGACGGAGATTACGACTTCTATCAACCTTTCGAGATTACCGGAATTATTCCTGTTTCTGATAAATATAAGGATGAGGATTGCATCCGCAGGGAGGCCATTTTGATTGCACGTGCCAAAGACGGAAGTACATTTAGAATCAATGTTACAAGCAACTGTGTGGATATGCTGGATTGCTGCGGTACAGCCTCGCAAAAAGAAGATTGTCCGGAACAACTTTCCAACGGTCGCTTTGAAAGTTCTACTGGCTTTAGATCCGCATTAAAATACTCTGATCGTGAGTTAAGATCCGGTACCTATACTTTGTTTAGCCGTGAGCAAATTGAAAAATATCTTAGCCGTATTTCTCAAAAGGAGGATGGTACATACAAAACAGAAGAACCATCCTCAGATGAAGACAAGGCAGATGCCTACGGAGAAATAAATCTGCTTGATCTGAAAATTGCAGATACAAGTTTTCAGAACCTTGAGCTGTCTGAATCCCTGCAAACAGAAATTACAGAATCATCCATAAAACAAAGTAGCTTCTCCCGCCTTGATCGCTATTCTTTAAGTACCAGTGAGGTTGAAAAAGATACTTCGCAATTGGAGATGCAAGATTACAGAGAGGCTCTCCGGCTGCGGCTGGAAGGGTTTGAAGCTGATATGCAGAAAATAGAAGAGGGAACCCTTGACCCTGAAAGTGCTTACCTTTCCGGTAAAAGATTGTCGCTGTTTGATATGCCTGAAGAACGATGGCTGAGCTTTATTCCTGATCAGATTGATAATTTGCCGGTTTGGATTACTGAGCTTGATGTTGTGCAAGGCAGTGAATATGTTATCAGTGGTGAGCTGCGCTATTATACACACCACGAGGAAGTTCACGAATTTCCCCATGCCTCTCACAATATAAGACTGGCTGTTAATGGTGTTATCATTGAGCCCGAAGTGCAACAGCTGAGACGACCGGGGCTTTACACCTTTAAGGTATCTTGGTATGCGGCAGGGCATAGCAAGGCCAAAATAGAACTGCTTTATACTGATAAAGACCAGGGGAAAGACCTGTTGGTGTCTCTGGGCCGCTTATCGGTTAAGGAAACCCGCTGCAATGAGCTCTATTGCTGTCCTCCGGTGGTTCCTTTACCGGAACTTGATGATACCCCGTGTGAAGACCTCCAGAATACAGTTGCTGAAACCAATGCCCGAAATATATTTTTACGTTTCGTAGATGATCGCCGCAGAAATATTCGTGAAGATTATATAGCTGCCTGTCTGGAAGCAGCCGAGGAGTTTACAATGGAATATTCAAGTCCGCTATATCACTTCACCCTGTTTTATTATGATCAGGCCGGTAATCTTGTGAAAACCATACCCCCTGCAGGTGTAGCTCCGCTGAATCCTTCCCAAAGAAACAGTATGAAGCAATACAGGGAAGGCGTTGCACAGGCTGCAATTTATCCCGAACACCAGATGGCCACTACTTACACCTATAATTCTTTAAATCAGCTGACAAAGAAGAATTCACCGGATGCCGGTACCGAAAGAATGTGGTATGATCCGCTGGGGCGGGTGGTTCTTTCTCAGAGTGCCCGGCAGCAAAATCCGGGAAATACTTCTCAGCAATATTACAGTTACGTGATTTATGATGCATTAAACAGAATCATTGAGGCGGGTGAAGTAATGGGAGGAGACTTTAATCCTGCTGTGGCTGCTAATCAAAATACATTCCGCAATTGGGTGAACTCCGGAACCCGCACCGAGGTTGTAAGAACCCATTATGATGTTCCTTTCAATGTTCAGGTGGATGGCCGATTTCCCGGCGGGCAGCAGAACCTGCGCAATAACGTAGCCTCTATCCTTTATTATGAGCAGGGTGGCTCCGCACAGAATTATACCAACGCAGTGCATTTTAGCTATGACCTTCAGGGAAATCTGGTGCGAATGATACAGGAAGACCCTGCTCTGCAGCCTTACGGCCTCGACGTGCGGATGATCTCTTACGAGTATGATAAGGCCAGCGGTCAGGTTACCAGGATTAACTACCAGGAAGATCAAGCGGACCAGTTTTTCCACCGATATGAATATGATGCGGATAACAGACTTATGAATGTGTACACCAGTACGGATGGGTTTGTATGGGATAATGATGCCGCATACTTTTATTACCGGCATGGGCCTCTGGCACGTAAAGAGCTTGGCGAAGAACGGGTGCAGGGTATAGATTATGCCTATACCATCAACGGATGGCTCAAAGCTGTGAACAGTACTTCTCTTGAGGCAGCTTACGATATGGGTGGTGATGGCAGAGCCGCCGGCATACATCAACATATTCCGGCAGATGTGTTTGGCTTTACCCTGCATTATTACGAGGGAGACTACCAGGCTATCGATAACAGTACCGGAGCTGTTGCATCACTGCAGGGCAGTGGCCTGGCTGATGGCACCCAAAACCTGTACAACGGAATGATTTCTCACTCCACCACTGCACTGGGGGTATTTCAGGACCAAAAAGTTCGTGCGGCTGCCTTTAGCTATGATCAACTTTACAGGCTTACCGGTGTGGATCATTTTACCAACTTTAATGCAGCTGCCAACAGCTGGCAGGCCGGGGGCCCTTCTGATGATTACCGTGAACGGTTCTCGTACGACAGCAACAGCAACTTTACTGCCCTTAGCAGGCACGGTGCCGCTACGGCCGGACCACTGGAAATGGATGAGCTGAATTACCATTATTACCCCCAAACCAACCGCCTGGAATATATCACGGACGTGGTTCCTGTGGGGAACTATGATGTGGATATTGATAATCAACAGCCAGGGAATTATGCATACGATCTTTCTGGTAATATGACCTCCGATCGTATGGCCGGCATAAATCTGATAGAATGGAATTCCCGGGGTAAAGTGGATCGGGTTCAAAAGGATGATGGAAGTGTTGTTCGGTTTCTTTATAATGGATTGGGACACAGAACAGCAAAGGTTTATGGTGAAACCCTTACCTACTATGTGCGCGATTTGCAGGGGCGGATTCTGTCAACCTATACCGTGGAAGAAAATGGAGTAAATTGGGAAACAGTTCCCATTTACGGCGATTCGCGCCTGGGGATGTATGTGCCGGATATGTTGCTCGATGCTTCGGAAGAAAGCAGCCCGCTGCTCACCCTAAAACGCGGAGAGAAGCGGTATGAGCTTACCAATCACCTGGGCAATGTTATGGTGGTAGTTTCTGACCGGAAAATTACTGACCCGGCATCGGATATGATGCTGCAGGCTGATGTGTTGAGTGCTTCCGACTACTATGCCTATGGTATGCAGATGCCCGGCAGACAGTATGAGAGCGATTATATGTTTGGATTCAATGGGATGGAGCGCGATGATGAGTTAAAAGGCGATGGCGCTTCCTATGATTTCCACGCCCGCTTGTATGACCCCCGTGTAGGGCAGTGGCTGAGTGTGGATCCGCTTATGCATAAGTTTCCGGATGTGTCGCCCTACCTGGCCTTTGCCGGAAACCCCGTAAACTTTATTGATCCGGATGGTAAGCAGCCTGTTTCTGATATAGCGGAAGGTGGAAGTTTGAGTTTTGAACAAATGGCTGAAAGGTTTGGAGCTGAAATCAGAAATGAAGGTTCTGTATTCTTGCGTCCCACCTTTACGGTTGTTACACACAAAGATGGAAGCCCTATTGACCCGGAAACAACTCCAACACGCGGTCAGCACGTCAGGAGCTCTCGAGAGAAAAAATATGCCTTGGACGGGAATATTTTGGTAAATGAAATTACTGTAACGTATAGAGTTGGAGAAGATGATGTTAGGG
>SLOR01000277.1 GCA_007132395.1 Bacteroidales bacterium | reverse complement strand
GTTTTTTAATGATTCTCAATTATACTATTATGAAATATCCTCTTTCTAATTCTTGACACATCTAATAGCAAGTCCTTGTAATTTAGAGAAGGTCAACATTGATGCAGTATCAAAATTCTTACTTGCACCGCCTGCAAAAGGATTCCCAACAGAACCCAACTCCGGGTCATCATTAAGGGTAGTGGCCCAGAAGTAAAAGGCAGTACCCTTAAACTCAAAATAACTCCAGCGTCTCCCGGAAGGCACAGCCGTAAACCCACTACTGTTGTCGGTATGTTCTGTTTCCCACTCCCAGTGCAGGGTACCGCTTTCTTTCAGCCTGCCGCCTGCTATGGTGTTGTTGCCTCTGGGGCCGGTCTGCCCTTCGCCATCGGCCACGTAGGTGTACAGTTCCAGTATATCCTCTCTGGAGGGCACGCGCCAACCCTGGGGGCAAATGCCGCGCTCATCTTCAACCGTATACCAGTTGTAAAGCAGCCCAAAGGTGGCCAGGCTGTCGGGGTGGGTTACATGGTTGTAGCTGCACCAGGCTCCCTGTTCTTGATTGCGCCATGCGTCACTATCCTTTACATGGGGTATGGGGTCGCCATTGCGGTAGTGAGTGGTGCGCAGGCTCTGGGCCATCCAGGTTTGCCCACCTATGGCAATGGTTTTGTAGGTATTGCCATCGATATCGCTTACCTCGCCATACTCCTTGTGGGGGTTAAACAGCGCGGCACTTTGCCCCTCGCGCGGCTCAATCTTGTTGTCATCACCGCAGCTCCATAAGCTGCCCGCAACAACAAGCAGGGCGAAAAACCCTGGTAATGTTTTAATGTTTCGTTTCATTGTTTATAGATTTAAGGGTGTACAAATACGCTACATCAATAATGTAGCAAAAAAGAATATCCTAACATACTATAATTCACAATCGGGTAGAGTTCACAAAACCAGCATAATAACAAACCACACCTCATATGTATTACATGAACTTTTACTGCATGCCAATATATTTGGATATTTTTGTTTTTCCTAGGGGGAAAAAGTTAAAAACGCGCAAAACCGGAATTTAGAGAAGGTCTGAATAAAGCAATAATACGAAAAGGCTCAGTATTGTTTTAACGTTTTGATAGTAGGATGGTTGAAGAGTTGAATCGTTTAAGGATAGCAGGAATCGCCAGCGGCAGCAGCAACCTTCCAGCTTCCTGAGGAAATGAAACCACACGGAGGAACCGCGCACTGCACGTTAAGCTTCCGCCCCTGCGGCCTTGGAGGATTCCCGGTCACAATGCAAGGGAGTGGAGCGTAAAAAAATTTGCAGGCACCATTGTAAAGTCAGAATCTCTGCAGGTATAAAGAATCATCCCCTGCAACCCCAACCAGCAGCACCAATAGTGTGCCCTTAAATTTTTTAGCGCAAGGACCGCTGCATTGTCGGGAATACAACGAAGCCTTGATTTTTGTTACTTTTTATTAAGAAAAAGTAAGGCAAAGAAAATAGAGGAAAGTGAGTAGTGTTTTAGCTGGAGGCTCGAAGGAGGAAGGGTTAAATCGTTGATTTCTTGAATCGTTTAAGGATAGCAGCAATCGCCAGCAGCAGCAGCAACCTTCCAAATTCCGCTGGAACTGAAAGCGTTGCGGCGAGCTTATGCTGAAATTTACAAATTACAAAGCATCCTTTTATCGGGCTGAAAGCCCAACTGATTTCAGCCCAATGGCAACGCCTTGGGTAAAAGTTTAAGAAAAAGCATTTGCGCCCTGAAAGGGCAGTTTAAAAAAGCAAAACAAATCATCCCGTAAATATTGCGCTGCAAAACCCTGCTGGTTCTCTCAAACAGCGTTGCGTGCAGCGCCCTGAATCATACTGGCTGTACTTTACTACAAACATTAAGCTCCTACGGAGCAATTGTAATCAGATGAACCGGTGAAATAAAAATCCAAACGAAAGGAAAAACTGAAATTTGGAAACCGTTCTGAGAAGGCCCTTGCGACCTCAGGCCGCCAACAATGCAAGGGAGTGGAACGTAAAAAAATTTGTAACGAAAGCATCCACGAGATCTTTCGCTGCGCTCAGGATGACATGCAATACCCATGTTGTGATGGTGAAAAAAAGGGGCGGCAAAGCCGCCCCTTTTTTCCTCTTTTATATCCCCGCTCCGCCCTGTCATCCTGAGCGTAGCGAAGGATCTGATTGGGCTTTCATTTTGTAGAATAAATGTTTTAGTCAGTATTTTCTAACCAGCGCGTAGTTAAACTCCAATCCATGTCAATTGCTTTAAAAAATCCGGAATACTGGTGGTACAAGTCCCGTGAAATTATGTAGCCTCACAAAGAAACTGTTTTATAATCCTCTTCCTTAAAAAGCACCAGAAAACCAGCCAGTACCACCACCGCCATCAGTGCGGTAATGCCCCAGATGCTGTCCCATTGGTATATCACGCCTGTGGCACCGGGCTCGGAGTACAGGCCGATAATCCAGCCACATGCAAAGTTGCCCACCAGCAAACCGGGAGCAAAGGTGATAAAGAATATGAGTCCCTGAGCCTGCGACTGCAGGCTTTTGGGGGCTTTATGGTTGGTGTAAATCTGAGCACCCAAATGGTAAAAACCGAAGATAATGCCGTGCACCCCCACCCCCAGCAAAACAAAAGGCATATGGGCTTCGCCACCCGCCAGATAAAGGGCCAGGTAGCGCACAATAAGTGCAAGGATGCCCAGGGCCATAGTTTTGCGCAATCCGATTTTACGGATAAAGAAAGGCACGGCCAGCAAAATCAATATTTCCGTAACCTGCCCCAGGCTCATGGTAACGGTAATGAAGCGATAGCCGCTATCCTGCAGGTATTCGGAGAAATACGACCAGTACATGGCAAAGGGTATCATGGAAAAGAAAAACAGCACCACAAAAATGGCGAAGTTGCGGTCTTTCAGCAGCACCACGCTGCGAAATCCCATCACTTCCAACAGGGAAGCTTTTTGAGTATCGCCTTTGGGAGGAGTTGCGGGCAGGGTAAGATTGGTAAGCGCGGTAATAACCGCCAGTGCCGCCCCAAAATAGAAAGGCAGACGGGTGCCGTCAAAGTCCACCTGCCAGAAACTGACCATCACAATGCTGAAGCCTCCTGCCAGAATCCACCCCACGGTGCCCAGCACACGTATGCGTGGAAAAAACTCTGAGGGCGCATTGGCCAGGGCAATGGCACTGGTGAGGGCCCAGGTGGGCATATAAAAAATCATGGCCAGCAGCAGGGCTATAAAAAGAGACACCGGCTGTGTAGTCTGAACCGCAAACAGCAAAGACAATGCTACCCCGATGTTTAATGCCGCCAGCAGCCGGTTACTCCTGAAATACCTGTCGGCCAGCATCCCTACCATGGGTGCAAAGACAGAACCAAAGGCCATAGAACTCATAACCAGAGCTGTGAGGTTGCGCGAAAGACCAATATTGGCCAGATAGGCCGCCAAAGGAATCCACCATACGGCAAACATCATATACTGAAAAAACATCATCACCGAAAGGCGAAGGCGCAGGGAGGGGTTTAAAGAGGTCATCTTTTCTGAAATTAAAGAAAAATATGGCCGTAAAGATAATTAGGAATCCGGAAGGCAGAGGTGATAGATTAAGGAAATATTGAAACAAGATTGGCCAATACAATAACTGCAATTTAACTTATTACGTGCAGGGCTTCTATCAAAAAGAGGAAAAACAAAGAATAACTTTACGCTACCACCATTCATCCCCCCAACTCCCCCATTCGTCAACAAAAATTTCCAAAACCCTGTTGCCATCTCCATCTTTGCAGTGTAATCATCAAAAAAACCAAGCAAAGATTATGAAGGCTTTTTTTATACTTTTATTTATTGCTGTTTTATCCGGGAGCACAACCCATGCACAAACCCTGATGCAGGGCAAAGTGAAGAATAACGAGGGGAATCCGCTACCGGGAGTCAATATCATGGTCAAAGGGAGTTTTGACGGGGCCACCTCAGATGGGGAAGGCAATTACTCTTTCCGCACTTACAGAGAAGGCGAGCAAATCATCGTAGCCGGTTTTATGGGATACAAAACCCTGGAAACGGCTGTTGCACTGGATACCGATACGGTTACGCAAAACTTTATTATGGAGGATGATTCACGCAGGTTGAACACCGTAGTCATCACCGCCGGCACTTTTGAAGCGGGCGATCAGCGCAAAAGCGTTACCCTGCAACCGCTTGATATTGTTACCACCCCATCAGCAGCTGGCGACATTTACGGGATGCTCAACGCGTTGCCCGGCTCGGCCATGGTGGGTGAAGATGGCAGGCTGTTCGTGCGCGGGGGCGACGGATACGAGAGCAAAACCTTCATCGACGGGATGATGGTGCGAAAGCCTTACTCCTCCTCCACACCCGACTTGCCCTCACGAGGCAGATTTTCTCCTTTCCTGTTTTCCGGTACCACTTTCAGCACCGGAGGATATTCAGCAGGATACGGCCAGGCTCTTTCATCTGCTCTCATCCTCAATACCAACGCTTTTCCTGAGCAAACCCAGACAGAAATCTCCCTGATGGTTATTGGCGCAGGAGCCACCCAAACCATAAAAAAGGAGAACTTTGCCCTTTCTCTCGGGCTGGAATATACCAACCTGGAACCTTACTTTAACCTTGTTCCCCAAACCTGGAACTGGAACCAGCACCCCACCAGCACAGGAGCCACCCTGTCGGGGCATTT
>SLOR01000173.1 GCA_007132395.1 Bacteroidales bacterium | reverse complement strand
TAGTTCGCTGTCGCTGTGTCCTACGGTAAGGCTAACGGTAAAAGTCCCTTCCTCTTCAAACAGGAATGAGGGTTCAAACACATCCGATGTAACACCATCGCCAAAATCCCACAACCACTCATCGGCATCCATGCTCATATTGGTAAAAAATACTTCAGTATTCAGGCAAACCTCATAAGCATCGGCTTCGAACAAGGCATATGGAGCCAGTGCCTTTTCTATTTCCTTACTAAGAACAATACTCCACAGGCCTTTCAAATCTTTAAACTGCAGATGCACTTCATAGCTACCGGCAGGATGGCGCCTCAAATCCAGTTCTTCCAGCAGGAAAGGATTTTCAGGCTCATCAAACTCGACCCATACCGCATCCTCTAAATCTTCATCAAACCAATACCTGTAGCCTGTTACCAGGTTTTGTTCTACCTCAGTAGGTTCGGAATGATAGAAGAATGCACTCTGCACGGTGCTCCAGCGGCCTTTTTCATCCTTAAACCGGATATGGAAAGTATGCAGCCCGGGCCTTAGCTCAGCAAATTCAATCATTTCGTTAAGCGTAAAGATATCCTGCCCGCTGAAGGATTCAGTATGTGCCTGGTCAAACCCATTATTCAACCAGTACTCGTAGGCCACGATGGCATTATCCTCCTGCTCTATCTGTTCGGGTTTATAAAAGAAGCTGCTCATCACTGCCGACCACTTCCCTGTTTCGTCTTTAAAGCGGATATGAAAAGTATGCAACCCTGTGGGTAAGCTCTCCGTTTCAATACCGGTTATCATTTCCAGCGATTGGGAGGGTGTTGTTTCCTCATTTACCGCACCGGCAAAGTTGTTATTGAACCAGTATTGCACACCGGTAATGGTATTTTCTTTAATATCTTCCGGCGATATTTTGTAGAAAAAGCTACTCAGGGTGCTTGTCCACTGCAAATGGGAATCGCGCAAGCGCAGATGGAAGGTATGCAGACCCCCGGGCAGTTGTTCAGTATCAAGACTTGTGGTTAAATTTACCAGCGAGGCATTGGTGATTGCAAGCGGAATGGCATTGTCATGTCCGTTATTGAACCAGTACTCTCCGGCCTCAATGGAATTGTCTGTTATTTCGGCATCAGGTACTTTGTAAAAGAAGCTGCTTAGTGTGCTGCTCCACTTTTCTTCTGAGTCACGAAAACGCAGATGAAAAGTGTGCAAGCCATCGGGCAGGTGATCAGTGGCAAGGCTTCGTGAGAAGCTCAGGGTGGCAGCGGGGGTCAGGTTTTCAAGCGTGGCCCCGGCATACTGATTGTTAAACCAATACTCGGCCTGCTGAATCTGGTTTTGCGCAAACACACCCGTGCCTATGAGAAAAAATATAGTTCCAAATAGTAGTTGCTTCATAAGAATTTGGGATTTAATTAGTGTCAGCAAGAAAACGCTAGTTTTTTTGAGTGCTTGATAAGAAAACGTCAAATGCAAGGCGGGCGATGGCTGAAAAACAGGAGTTTACTTTTCGTAAATAACTGTTTTTGAAGACAAGCCTAACGCAGCAATTGGCGTTCTCTTGCAAGCACTAATTATTTTGCGCTTCCACCTCAATATCCACATCCAGTTTACCCTCCTCATCGGTGCTGTTGGAAATCGTAAAGTTTAAAATCTGCGGGTTGAAAGGGCGGGTATTGGCCTTGAAAGGTTGCAGGCCGCCGTAAATTCCTGCCTGGCCACCAATGGTTCCCGGGAATGATTCAGGGTTTTCCAGATTGTAATCTGCCTCAAAGCTAAAAGCAACGCCCGTATAATTCACGAAGATATCAGGAATGACAAAGTCTGTATAATTGCCACTCCAGGTATTGGTTTCATCATTGGTGGGGTTGTATGAAAACACATTGTTATTGAATGTGTTGTTAGACGCGTCACTATAAGTGTATGAAGCTGTATGCGTGTTGAAAATAATATTGTTTTCAAACAGGCTTTCTGTAATGTTTCTCATCATAAAACGGGAAGTCCAGGTTGAAGTTACCAAGAGTCCTCTGCCAATGATAATATTGTTGTAAATCCAGGCATTATTGCCAATATTCATAAACATATCATGAGTGTTGTTTATGATGATATTGTTGTTAAAAATCAGATTGGCCGTTCTGTTGCCATTAAAACTTCCATTAATTACATTTTCCGAAATCCTGATATTTTCAGATAAGTCATCCACCAGCCCGCTAAGGGTTAAATTGCCCGCAAAATAACAGCGCTTGATTACCACATCATCAATGCGGGCAGCGGCAAAGGATACGTTGTCAATAAACCAGATGCCTTCAAAGTGGCTACCCGCAGCCCCTGCAGCAATGCTGAAATTGCCGGATATTTTGGTAATTCCCGTTGCCTGGGTATGTTCAGGATGATAACCCGTACCATATATCGTGATACGTTTCGATATAGGGCCAGGCTGGGTGTATTGCATCCCGGGAAGATAAATAACATCTCCATCTGTTGCTGCTTCATAGGCCTGCTGAAATGCAGTGGCCCCGGCAAATGCGCTGGAAACGCCATTACTTTCAAGAATTACTCTGTTTTGCCCAAAAGCCGAAACGGCAAAAAGGCTTAAGACCAGTGTAGTGTAAAATACTTTTTTCATGGGATATAATTGAAATTAATTTAAATGACCTTTTTTATCTGTTTCGTAAAATTAGATGTAAGACTGTATTTACCTGGAAAGGAAAAACTCATCACTCGTCACCAATCACCCGTCACCCATCACCCTTTTACTCCCCCTGCGCCTCCACTTCCACCTCTACCTGCAGTTTCCCTTCAGCATTGGTTTCCGTGGCAATGGACTGAGTAACGATACGGGGAATGCGCGGAACAGCACCTTCCTTGTAAGGGCGGATTGTGCCGTAAATGCCGATATCGAATTCATCAGTACCTGTGCCGATACCGGGAGAGCCTTCACTGAGCTGATAATTATAATCATAATTAAAACTGTGGCCTGTATGATTGATAAAGATTTCATCCGTATTCTGATCAGGTATATTGTCATCCCCTGTAGACCCTGTTGGTACAGAAAAAGGAAATCGCCACATATTATTATCGAAGCGGTTTGCAGACATATTGTTAAAACATGTGTATTGGCTACAGAGCATTATATTATTGGTAAATACAGTGTTGTAGATATAGCGGAAAGAGGTGGATACAGAACTCGTGGTATTATGCATAAAAATATTATTGGAGAACAATGCATTGCCATTGAAATAGTAAAAAAACCCCTGGATTATATTTTTGGTGAACATCACATTTTGGGCATTCCCTCCCTGTACGGAACCTCTGATTACATTTTCAATAAAATGAATTTGTTCTGCATTCCCTTCATCATATCCGTAACGACTTAAATACACATTGTTGATATTGCATCTCCTAACGGTTACCTGGTTCACGTTTTGATTGGTCGTAGTTGTCCCGATTCTAAAATCTCCTGACAGGTAGAACCCTTCAAGGTGGATATTTTCCAGGGGTACCTCTGCGTCAGCCTGGCGCAAGTAAAGGGTGCCATTGAGCATGGTAACCCCGGTGGCCTGGGTGAATTGGGGATAATGCCCTGCGCCATATATGGTAAGAGATTTTTCAATATAAGCTATGCCAATATCAATGGCACCCCCGGGCAGGTAAATGATATCGCCATCCTGCGCCGCAGCCAAAGCAGCAGGAAAATGACCAAAAACCTGGGTTTCATCACCGCTTTGCACCACAATACGCGTCTGGGCTATACCCTGCAGTGAAAAAAACATCAGCAGAAAAAGGAATGGGAAAGTAGTTTTTCTGTTCATAGCAATAAGATTTTGAATTGGTAAAACTGATTGGCTTTTATTAAATGAAATCAATATTTTGCACTGACATACATAGATAATAATTCGATTAAAACAAACTTTTAAATGTTGCCCGGTAAAAGTAAAAGTATGCCACCACAAGGGTCTTTCAATTCGTAAAAAAATACTCTCAAAAGGTAAAAACGAATGTGTAACTTTACCCCGGAAACAGTAAAAAAGCCATAACCTCCTCAAAATGACACTTAAGCTCATCCTGCTGCTTAATCCGGTTTATGTCACCTTTTTCTGGGCGATTGTACTTAATTTTTTCCACAAGCAGAAACATACACCCAAAGCATTCCTGGGGAAATTTATGTTAGTGGCTTTTGTGCTGTATCTTTCCCACCTGTTCTACTTTATGGAGCATTGGCAGGTTTACCGGTATCTTGATAGTTTTTACCTGTGTGCATCCCTGGCTGTATATCCCCTTTACCACATTTACATTAGGTTATTGATTTGTGAAAGAAGCTTTACCTTGCAGCAACATGGGAAGTACCTTATCTTGCCCACTTTAGTTTTTTTGCTTTATTTGCCGGGCATTATTCTGCTTAGCAAAGAGCAACACATCTATTTTCTGAAACATATAATAACCGGGCAATATGAGGCCGGTGGCATACATCTGTATTTATTGTGGGTTTACCGATTGGCCCGGGCAGTATTCGTTGCCCAGGTTTTCTGGTACCTGTACAGCAATTTCCGGCTGATAATCAAAAATAACCGCAGATTACAGGATTACTACTCCAACACCGAAGATCGCAAACTTCAATGGGTGCAGTTTTTCAACATCTCCCTGGCGGTTACCTCCCTGGCCAGCGTTGCTGTAGCTGTGGCAGGGCGTGAGGCCTTTGCGGATGGCGATGCAGCATCACTTA
>SLOR01000391.1 GCA_007132395.1 Bacteroidales bacterium | reverse complement strand
TTCGGAGTAGTTGACTTTGTATTGGGTAGCTGCGCTTACATGCCTGCTGATGAAACCCTCGTACTGCCTCCTTATCATAACTTACCCCTCAGAGCCACGGTATCTATTTTTGCAGAAGAAGGTAGCATTTACGATAACGGTGCTTACTGGGATCTTACAGTAGTAGAACTATTTCCATCAGGAAGTTATGACTTCCCTCCTGCAGACGGTGAAATCTATCTGGGATGGTGTGGTGATGCAACCACCCCGCTCTCAAGCGGCACCTACGACTTCTTCGTATACAGCTCGCTGAATAATTCTGAATATTACAGGCCCTGGCCTGCAGGATTGGAGGATGTAGTAACCCTGGAAGATTTAGCCCAGGTTAACTGGTTGTTCAACAACCTGACCAAATTCGGTTATCCTGCACTTACGGATATGTTTGTTCATGAGGACGACTTTAGTGGTGTGACGAATCAGCAAGGCAGAGACCTTCAGCATGCCATCTGGATGCTTTTAGGAACCTATCCTGCTGATTCCGGTTGGCCGCTCCAGGCACAAGGTGGTGGCCCGGTATCAGCCGATGCATACGATATGTATAATGCAGCCAATGATAAAGGCGACTTTGTTCCTCTGCCCGGAGGTTATGCAGCTGTGCTAATGGTGGTTGATGATGATGGTGTGCCCAATTTTGAGGAATACCAGCTGGTATTTACCGTTGTTGACCCCTGATGTAATATAATTATATAACTCAGAGGAGTTAATTAAGACTTCATTTCATTTGTAAAAGGGGAGCAGCCAGGCTGCTCCCCTTTTTTATTTATAATCAGTACTGTCCGGTTAAACCATTTTTATAGTTGCGGGGTTCTTCGGTTCACTGCGTTACGCTCAGAATGACAGGCTGTTACGGTGGCGATACTTTCGTCATGCTGAGCGCAGCAAAGCATCTCGTAATTTTAACCAAACAACAATAATTTATAATAAGCAATTCAATGGTCTCCAATGCATCTACACCGGATAAAAACCCTAATTTTGCAGTAAATACAAAGCAAAGCCTGCATATGAACAACCGTCAACTTTTTTATAACTTCCTGGGACAAACTTCACAAGCCCCTCTTGCCATAGAAATTGAAAAAGCAGAGGGTGTATATATGTACGGACCCGGCAATAAACAATACCTTGATTTGATTTCCGGAATATCGGTAAGCAATGTGGGGCATTGCCATCCTGAAGTGGTAGAAGCAGTTAAAAATCAGGCAGAAAAATACATGCACCTGATGGTATATGGCGAATTTGTGCAAAGCCCGCAGGTGGAACTGGCAAAAAAACTCACCTCACTGCTCCCTGAGAACCTTAACAATGTGTTTTTGGTAAATTCGGGAAGCGAAGCCGTGGAGGGCGCAATGAAACTGGCCAAACGCCATACCGGCCGAAGCGAAATCATCGCCTTTAAAAATGCCTATCACGGCAGCACCCACGGCTCACTCAGCCTTATGGGCGATGAGCAGATGAAGAATGCTTTCCGCCCCCTATTGCCCGATATTCGTTTTCTGGAGTTTAATAACACGGCACAACTCAATGAAATCAGCTCCCGAACCGCCTGCGTAATCGTGGAAACCATACAGGGAGAAGCCGGTGCCGTTGTACCGGAAAAGGATTTCCTGAAACAGCTCCGACTTGCTTGTAAAGAAAAGGGTGCTTTACTTATTCTGGACGAGATACAGGCAGGTTGCGGACGCACGGGAAGTCTGTGGGCATTTGAGCAGTATGGTGTTGTTCCTGATATCATTACCCTGGCCAAAGGACTGGGAGGAGGCCTGCCCATCGGCGCATTTATTGCCTCCCGCCAAATCATGCACAGCCTTACCCACAACCCGGTGCTGGGCCATATCACCACTTTTGGCGGAAACCCCGTTTGTGCTGCGGCAGCACTTGCCAACCTCAATGTTATTACGAGGGAAAAACTCTGGGAAAATGCCACGCTAATGGAAAAAATAGTCAGAGAGAAGCTTATTCATCCATCCATCTTAGCCATAAGGGGCAAAGGGCTTATGCTGGCTGTGGAATTTGAAAGTTTTCAGGTGAATAAAAAAATCATCGACCGGCTTATTGAGAAGGGTATAATTACAGACTGGTTTCTCTTTGCTCCCAATTGCCTGCGTATCGCCCCTCCCCTGACCATTACCCGGGAACAAATTACAGCAGCCTGCAACACGATTCTTGAAACATTAAACGAGTTTCCATAGGATTTTGTACGCTTTATTTTGATTTTTAATCTAAAGTGTTTATTTTTAAGTCGCAAAAAACACAATTCTATGCAAGCGGAAATACTAGATCATCTCCAAAAACATCCATTGCAAAACCTTCCGGTGATTGGTTTTTTTCAAAACTATCCCCTTGAAAAAAAAGTAGAATATGGTACATCTATGATATTGGCTGGCACCAGCGATTATACCTGGGCCTATATATCGGTGGGCAACCCTCAGGATTTTGATATCCTGCTTGATAAATATGGGTTTGAAACACTTTACTTTGCCAATGTGGAAGAGTGGATGGTTTCGCATCTTACCCTCTATCATCGCATAGAATGGAGGCTGGCTACCGACCGGTATTATTTGCCCCATGATGTAGAGGTAAGCGAACCCAAAAGAGAATGCCGCGCCCTAACCGTTGAAGACGTAAATCATATATATCAGCACTCACCCTATAAGGATTACACCTCAGTAGGCTATATCAAGGAAAGAATAAAAAAAGACATTTCGGCCGGCGTTTGGATTGACGACAAACTCGTAGGCTGGGGACTTACCCACGACGACAGCTCCCTGGGATTCTTAAATGTAATTTCGGAATACCGGGGTCAGGGTACGGGAGAAGATATATTCCGTTCGTTAATCATTGCTAAACGAGAGAAGAATCGCCCCGTATTTGTAAATGTTGAGCCACACAACAAGCAATCTATTAGCTTGTTAACCAAGCTGGGCCTGGTATATGACAGACAGGTTAGTTGGGTTAAACTGGCTTAGCGACCTCACGGCTTTAAATAACACCCGCCTCCTGAAGCAACTCTATTAGTCCGGTGCTAATCATCTGTACACCGATGGTAGCAATTATTAATCCCAGTATTCTTACCAGGGCAGACATAAGGTTTAGACGCGCAAGAATTTTCCCGGCAAAGCCTGCAAAATACATACAACAATAATTTACCAGCAATGCCAGCATTAGGGCAGAGATAGTTACCAATAAACCATATTGATTGGGAAATGTAACTGCTGCTGTAATGGCACCCGGCCCGGCAATCATTGGCATCGCAACCGGTACAGCTGAAACATCCCTGACCTTTATTCCCTTTTCCATACGAATCATAATACCTTTTTGCAGAGAGTCAAAGCCATTAAATACCAGCACCAAACCGCATGTAATCCGGAATGCATAAAGCTGAATATGAAAAATGTAGTTAAAGATTACGTTGCCAAGCGATAAGAAAAGCAGTAAAATCAGGAAAGCAGCAAAAGTAGATTTATAAGCAAGAATACTTAGCTCTTTATCAGTAAGCTGCCCCTTTAAGGAGGTCATTAAAAAAATTTTCTGAATAGGGTTTACCAATGCCAGTAAGGCAACAAAAGCGGCAAAGAATAAAGCAAAATCAAAAGTACCTTCTGTCATGGCTCTACAACATATAACATATTGAATGTTTTGGCCACAAAGTTAATCTACTTTTGATTCCATTTCTGCATCTTCCAGTTCATCCATAATATACCCGGGTCCTTTGGGCATTTTGGTCTTATGGGCTGCCTTGGCAATCATATGTGAAGCGATGGGAGCGGTAAGAATCACAAAAATTACTACCATAAGCGCTTCCACCCAAACAATCCACTGCGTATAGATTAATGAAACTGCCACCAGCATCAATATGGCTCCAAGGCTGGCTGCTTTGGTAATAGCATGCATACGCATATACACATCAGAAAGCTTAACAACACCTATTGCTGCCACCAGCATAAATAACGAGCCGGACATAAGAAAAAAAGCTGCAATCCAATCTATCATTTTTCTATCCTCCTGATTAAATATTTAGCAAAAGCAATATTTCCCATAAACACAAGCAGGGCTATGGCAACAGCTACATTCAAAAAAACCGTTTGTCCGGTGGCCATGATATAGGTTATGATTAAACCAATGGACAATGAGGCCACCAAATCCATTACCACGATACGGTCGGGAAGCGTAGGCCCTGTAAGCAACCTGTACAAACCCATAAATAAACTTATGGTTAGACAGAAAAAACTGAAATATATGGCAAAAGTTAAAACCGGCGATGTTTGTATTTCCATATCAATAATGTTTTATAAATCTCTTTTACAACTCGATGCAATTGTGCATAATATCAACTCCGGCAACAAGGAATTAATCAAAAATACTTGCAATCTTCTTTTCCAGTTCATCTTTCATTTTCCGGATAAATTCCTCTTTGTCGTGCAGGTACATAGCATGAATATACACCTTTTTTTTATCGGGGCTCATGTCCATGGTAAGACTGCCGGGTGTCATGGAAATCAAATTGACAAAAGCAATAATGGCGGTCTCATTTTTTAAATCTACAGGAACTTCCACAATGCCGGGCTTCATCAAATCCCTGGGAGTGATGATATCATAAGCGATATAGAGACTCGAAAGCACCAGTTCTTTCAGGTAGTAAAAGATAAAGAGAAAAAGCCGGAAAGACCTGACCAGTAAACTTAAT
>SLOR01000158.1 GCA_007132395.1 Bacteroidales bacterium | reverse complement strand
GGAAAATATTGCAGCCAGCGGCTATCGATACACCAGTGCAGAACAAAGGCCCCTACCCCTGCTTTCTGACCAGAAGGTAAAACCCGGAGACTACCTGAAACTGGCACCTGAACTGAGAGGCGCAGATTTAACCTTTCAATGGTTTAAAAACGATGAACCCATTCCAGCGGCAAACCTGCCCTACCTTGAGATTACCAATTTTCAGCCGGAGGATGCAGGCCGCTATCACCTTGTAGCAAGCCGGCCCAACCCAAACGGAGCACAACTCACAACAGTACCGATACGTATTGACGCAAAGTAAATACTTTATACAGATAGCCATCATTAGTGCCCGGTGAAATCAAAGAGATGCTTCGCTTTGCTCAGCATGACAGGCATTCCATGAGACTATATGAAGACCTCATACCTCAACCCGGTCGCTTCGACAGGCTCAGCGACCACAGTACCCCAAACCTCATACCCCGAACCTCACACCCATCCACACTGTCCACTTTTGAGAATACCCTGTCTACCCTCGGACAGACCTCTGTATCTATTTCTCACCTCTTCTTTACGCAAAATCCTAACAGCCAGTAAAATATTTCATTTTGCATGGATATTGATATCCAACATCCTGTTTTACAATACAGTACTCATAAAAAAACCAGAAAACAAGATGCAAAAGATTTACACATTAGTCACAGCCTTGCTGCTTACAGCAATGCTGCAAACAGCCGTTTCCAGTGAACCCTGGGAGGAGAGAAGAGAACACATACCTGATTACAACCTGCACGGGAAAAAAATCCTGATGGTGGTGGGGCATGACTACGACCATCACGAGGTTTTCGACATCCGTGAAATGTGGGAAAACTGGGGTGCAGTGGTTGATATAGCAGCTGCAGAACCTGTTACAGAAGGACACACCATTTCCTTTAACGGCAGAGGGTTCGACAAGGAAACCAACTCGGAAGTAAAAACGGACGTGCAGCTCAAAGATGCTACAATGGAAAAGTATGATGCCCTTTACTTTCCAGGTGGCGGAGGGCCCGAACACCTGGTGAATGAATATTCCAGTGAGCTCAACCGCCTTATTGACGAAGCCCTGCGAAAAGGAGTGCCCATTACAGCCATCTGCGGTGGACCCCTTGCCCTTACAACCCACGACCATTTTAAAGGAATGGAGATGACCGTGAGCCCATCAAAAATACCAGCAATGACCGAATATGGCATACAATACGTAACAAGGGAAGTGGTAGTAAATGACAATATTATAACCGGCAACTGGCCCTACTTTCAAACCTTTGCCATAGCAGTTGCCCATAAAATGATTAGCCCCGAAGCTACTGCGGACGACATTTTCCCGGCTTCCGATTGCGCCTTGTGCGATTTGATGCAGTCGCAGCGACCCTCACGCCAATTTGCAAACCTACCCCTGGAAGATGAAGCGATTCGCAACATCATCCGCAGTGGCGTTTCTGTACCCTGGGTACGCTTTGCGCAGCAGGACTGGCATTTTGTTGCCGTAAGTACGCCTGAAGTGCGCGGGCAAATAAAACAAGCTATGTTTGAATATATCCGCGAGAATGGCCTGCATCCCAACACCCCCCAGGAACAAATCCAGTGGTGGTGGAATACGATGCTCGACCATCCGGTGTTATTACTGGGATACCACAGCACCAATCCGGAAAGTCCATCCCCGGAGTCCATTAATCAATTCATGGAAAACAATATCATTGCTGTTGGCACGCAAATGATGCTCGCAGCACACGGAATGGGGCTGGGAGCACAATGGCTGCCTCAGTTACCCGCACTGAATCAGCCCACCCGCAATGTGCTCAACATGGATGATAACCTTAAGCTGGTTTTTGCCATGGCCGTTGGCTATGCCGACCTACAGGAGTTGCCCCCGGTAAGAAAACCTACCCACAAGATTCTGGAGATTTTTTAATCCTCACATGCCTGGTAATGCCCTGCTTTACTCAGGCTGTTTTTCCCCCCGGCACCTATTTGGCTTGCCGGGGGATTTTTTTGTGCCAAAAGAAAGATTACAGCACAAAACACGTTGATTCCCTTTACATGCAAGAGCCATGGAAACTATCAAAGCATTGCTATTGTCAAAATATTTAATTAATATTGAATAGTAAAAATCACCCGCTAATGTTTACCCGTTTATTTTAATTACACATTGGAAGTTTTTCCGAAGGGTAAACAACTTGATTAATCCTGTTTTTAACCAAACCTTAAGCTTATGAAAAAGACCCTGAAAATTTTGCTCTTCGTGGTGGTGGTTATCATCGCGGTGCCTCTGCTGATTGCTCTTTTTGCAAAAAAAGACTATAGCGTAGAAAAAGAGGTTATCGTAAATCAGCCCAGTGAACTGGTTTTCGATTATATCAGATTTCTGAAAAACCAGGATAATTTTAGCGTGTGGATGGATATGGACACCAATGTGCGCCAGGAGTTTCGTGGCACCGACGGCACAGTAGGGTTTGTATCGGCCTGGGAAAGTGATGATAAAAACGTAGGAGCAGGTGAGCAGGAAATCATTGCCATACAGGAAGGAGAGCGCATTGACTATGAGCTGCGTTTTATTGAACCATTTTCCTCAACCAGCCAGGCATACATGACAACAGAAAGCATTGCCCATGACCAGACCCTGGTAAAATGGGGCTTTGTGGGAAGAATGAATTTCCCCATGAACCTGATGCTGGTGGTAATGAATTTTGAAGAAATGATTGGCGATGACCTGCAGCAAGGCCTGAACAACCTGAAAGAAATACTGGAAAAAAAGGAAACCTCTGATTATTAATGCAGGCAGAACTTCTATCTCTTTTTCCTTTCGTCTTTGGGCCTTTAATCATGCAGGGGCAAAATAACATTCCAATGCAGTTTTATTACGTTGTACGCTAAGTAGAAAATAACTATTTTTGTGCCCAAAATATTATACGTTTTAATCATTTTATGGCAACAACTTCAGATATTAAGAACGGGCTGTGCATCGACCTGAATGGCGATTTGTTTGCAGTGGTAGAATTCCTGCATGTGAAACCCGGCAAAGGAGGAGCGTTTGTGCGCACCAAACTCAGAAACATGAAAACCGGAAAGGTAATTCCACATACTTTCAATGCCGGTGTAAAAATCAATGTGCAAAGGGTAGAAAGAAGACCCTACCAGTTTCTTTACAAAGACGACATGGGATACAACTTCATGCACAATGAAACCTTCGAGCAAATTCCCATCCCCGAAGAAATCATCAATGCCCCTGCACTGATGAAAGAAGGCCAGGGTGTGGAAATCGTTTTCCATGCCGATACCGAAACGCCTTTGAGCTGCGAATTACCTCCTTTTGTTGAACTGGAAATTACGTATTCAGAACCCGGCGTAAAGGGTGATACTGCCACCAATACACTCAAACCCGCCACTGTTGAAACCGGAGCTATAGTAAACGTGCCTCTTTTCATTGAAACAGGGGAAAAAATCAAAGTAGATACCCGCGATGGGTCTTACTCTGAGCGTGTAAAATAATTTGAATCTATTCCACAACAATGCAATTAAATCCCTCTAAAACACTGGGGCAAATCGCAGGCATGATAGATGCCCGGTTTGCCGGCAGTCCTGATTTTGTCATAAGCGGAATCAACGAAATCCATAAAGTAGAACCCGGCGATCTTACCTTTGTAGATCACCCTAAGTACTACGACAAGGCGCTCGACTCAAAAGCTACTACCATCATCATCAACAAGGAGATAGAATGCCCCGAGGGCAAGGCCCTTATCTTTTCGGATGACCCCTTTCGCGACTACGTGTACCTTACAAAACAGTTTCGCCCCTTTGAGCCCTCGGCAGGTATGATAAGCCCTATGGCCATTATTGGCGAAGGCACCGTAATACAGCCCGGGACATTTGTGGGCAACCATGTTACCATCGGCAAGAACTGTATCATACATGCCAATGTAAGCATCTACGACCACAGTGTTATCGGCGACAATGTAATTCTGCATTCAGGAACCGTAATCGGTGCGGATGCTTTTTATTTCAAGCGCCGTCCGGAGTTCTGGGACAAGATGGAATCGTGCGGAAGAGCTATTATAGAAGATGACGTAGAAATCGGGGCCTGCTGTACCATTGACAAAGGCGTGTCGGGCGATACCATTATCGGCAAAGGCACCAAGCTCGACAACCATATCCAGATTGGTCATGATACGGTGATTGGCAAAAACTGTCTGTTCGCTTCACAGGTTGGTGTGGCAGGATGTGTAATTGTGGAAGATGATGTGATTTTGTGGGGACAGGTAGGCGTGCAAAAAGACCTTACCATTGGCAAAGGTGCTGTGGTACTGGGCCAGAGTGGCATTGCCAAAAGCATTGCCGGAGGAAAAACCTATTTCGGTTCACCCGTGCTGGAAGCCAAAGAAAAAATGCGCGAGCTGGCCCTTTTGAAAAGGTTGCCTAACCTTTTTGAAAATCTTTAAAGAAGTAAGAAGTTAGGATATGCCCGAAGAATAATTCAGGTTTGACCCAGCCTCAAAAAAATAGTACTAATTGCCTGTAGTGCCGGTGGATGCAAATTCATCGGCATTATATTTTGACGGACATTTGAGCAACAGCTGTGAAGCCACAAATACATCCTGCTCCCAGGCTCCTACCAGCACTATCTGGTCAAGTTTCTCAAAATCCTGGGGTTTCCCGCCAAAATAGAGCACCTTGCTTTCAACCCCCTGGTTGTCAAACATGTGAAAGGTGAAAATCAAGGTATTTTGTTCTACCTTTTCTT
>SLOR01000016.1 GCA_007132395.1 Bacteroidales bacterium | reverse complement strand
TCGCGCGGAGCCAGTGCCGATGGCAGTGTAATGACCAGCTGGACCTATGATGTGGCAGGCTTTGCCCAGCCCCTGCACTATTACGCGGGTGGGGAATATGCCCAGGGAGACTCCCTTAAGCTCTACGGTTTTCGCGACGGTGATTACCTGGGACAAATCGCACAGATACCCCGCACCTATCGTGTGGTAGGAAACATGAACGAAAAGCAGGTTGCCATTACCGAAACTACCTTTACCGGACGCTCAGAACTGCATGGTGGCGAAGGTGTGTTTGATTACGGAAACCTGATCCTTGTAACATTGCAACGTGCCTCTTCTGCCAGAGAAGCCATTAAGATAATGGATGAATTGGCCCGTGTTTATGGGTACAGAGATACTGGCGAAACTTTTTCCATTGCCGACAAAAATGAAGTTTGGATGATGGACTTTATCGGCAAAGGAAAACATGGCGAGGGTGCCGTGTGGGTTGCTGCAAGAGTGCCCGAAGGATATATCGCTGCTCATGCCAACCAGTCGAGAATACGCCAGGTAAACTGGAGAGATACCGACAACTGGATGTGGGCTGAAGACGTGGTGGATTTTGCCAAAGAAATGGGCTGGTTTAAAGGCCGTAACCGGAATTTCAACTTCCAGGAAGCCTATGCCCCTGTTACTCCACGCTCTTTGCTGCTTTGCGAAAGCAGGGTATGGAGCATTTATAACAGAGCGGCTCCTTCCCAGGAGTTTTCAGCCGATTACTGGCGTTGTGTTGAGGGAGCCGATCCCTATCCGCTTTTTATCAAACCCGATGAAAAAATATCCATTGCCGACATGATTGCTTTGCTGCGCGATCATTTCCACGATACACCTTATCATGCCGGTTCAGGACTTGCTGCCGGGCCTTACAATAAGCCTTACCGCTCACGTCCTGTTGTTTTCGACCTGGAGATGGAAGATGGAGAAACCCAGACCTTTGCATGGGAAAGACCTGTTTCGCAGCCACAAACGGCTTTTTCTTATGTTACTCAGGCGCGCAACTGGCTGCCCGACGAGGTAGGTGGAATTTGCTGGTACGGGCTCGACGATAACTATACCAATGTTTTCATGCCGTTGTACACAGGCATTAGTCGTGTACCCAAATCTTTTACCATAGCCGACCCCATTCAGTTCGACTGGAATTCTGCCTACTGGGTGTTTGACCTGCTGGCCAATTACACCTACGGACAATTCAGTATTATTATTGATGACATCAAGGAAGAACAGCAGAAGCTGGAGTCTCGCACTCAAATTATGACCAAAGCCGTGGATTTGGCTGCTGCACAGCTCTATGAAACAGATAAGGAACTAATGCGAGAGTACCTTACCGATTTCAGTGTAAATACTGCAGAATACATTGTGAATCGCTGGCGTGATTTCAGTGGAGAAATCTATTCGAAGTACAACGACCGGTATATCCGGCATGAAGAGGTTTTAAGGCCCTGGCCCGTGGGTATCGACTATCCCGAGGAATTCAAAAGAAGGGCCGTGGAAGAAAGACCCCATTACTATGATGTAAGATGGAGAGAACCGGGCGAACCCATTAAATAACCCCTTTCGGGCATTGAGATAAAGTGCATAAAGCTGTCTTTTAGAAATACTTTACCTTCATTGTTACTACAGGAATTGAAATAAATACCAAATACCTAACAACAACATCTATATGACAAAGACAAATTTTTTTAAAGCGATTTTGCTGATACTGATGGTGGGCTATTTTGCTCCCCATGCGCAGGCCTGCACCAACGTGCTGGTATCCAGAGGCGCAAGCGCCGATGGCAGTGTTATGATTAGCTACCTGGCTGATGCCGGTGGCTTCATGGACCCCTTGTACTACTACCCCGGTGGTGAGTATGAACCCGGTGACTCCATTGATATTATTTGCTGGCATTACGGCCATTTGCTGGGCCGGATTCCCCAGGTAGAGAAAACCTACAGAGTAATCGGAAATATGAACGAGCACCAGGTTGCCATTGGTGAAACTACCTTCACCGGCCGCTCTGAACTGCACACTCCCAATGGTTTTATTGACTACGGTGCTATGATGTACATCGGCCTGCAACGCTCCAAAACTGCCCGCGAAGCCATTGAAGTAATGACTGGCCTTGTGGAAGCACATGGCTATAACAGCACAGGTGAATCTTTTTCCATCGCCGATAAAAATGAAGCATGGATTATGGAATTCATCGGGAAAAGCGAGCATGGCGAAGGTGGTGTATGGGTAGCTGCAAGAGTTCCCGACGGATACATTGCCGCACATGCCAACCAGGCACGTATTCGTAAAATTGACTGGGAAGATACCGACAACTGGATGTGGTCGGACGACCTGGTAGACTTTGCCCGCGAAATGGGATGGTTTGAAGGAGACAAAGAAGATTTCAATTTTGTTGAAGCCTACAATCCCCTCACTTGTGAGTCATTGCTTCTTTGCGAAGGCCGGGTTTGGAGTGTTTTCAACAACGCCGCCCCCAGCCAAAACTTCCCCGCCGACTACTGGCGCTGTGTAAGAGATGCCGAACCTTATCCGCTCTTTATCAAACCTGATCAAAAAGTTACCGTACAGGATATGATTGGTTTCGTGCGCGATCACTTCCACGATACTCCTTTCTACACTGCAGAAGGCTTTTCTGCAGGCCCTTACAACAACCCCTATCGCTGGAGACCCATTTATTTTGAACTCGACGATCAGAAGTATGCATGGCCCCGCACCATCTCTCAGCCCCAAACCGGCTTCTCATTCATCTCTCAGTCAAGAAACTGGCTGCCCGACCCAATAGGAGGAATTTTCTGGTATGGTGTGGATGACACTTACTCCAACGCTTATATGCCCCTCTACGTGGGTATGCAGAGAGCTCCTGTTTCTCTCACTACAGGAAACATCATTGATTTTGACTGGGATTCTGCTTTCTGGGTATTTAACCTTGTGGCTAATTATGCCTATGGCATGTACAGCTTCATAATTGAGGACATCAAAGAGGTTCAGTTCGAGGTGGAGAACCGTTCGCACACCATGACCAAAGCTGTTGATGTGGCTGCCAAAGCACTATATGAAACCAACCCGGAAATGATGTACGAGTACCTTACCGACTTCAGTGTAAATAATGCTGAATATACGGTACAGCGCTGGAGAGAGCTGGGCTACCATATCTTCTCCAAGTACAACGACCGTTACGTTCGTACTGAAGATAAGCTAAGGCCCTGGCCACAGGGAATTGATTATCCTGAAGAATTCAAGAGAAGTGCCGTAGAAGATCGCCCCAACTACTATGATGTAAGATGGCGCAAGCCCGGCGAACCCATTAAATAAGCCTTAGGTTTTTTATAAAAAGCCAAAAAGAAAAAGAGGCTGTCTCATAAACCGGATATTATCTGGAGGCTGAGCTTGTCCAAACGGGTATCTGACCAACAGTCATTTGTCGTTTCGACAGGCTCAACGACCAGGTGGTACTTATGAGACAGCCTCTTTTCTTTTTCACCTATATCACCTATATTTGCACAAAACCCCCTTAATGGCAGCTTCTCCTTTATTGCATATACAAAACCTGAGTATTGGCTTTGATACGGACGACGGGCTTGTAAATGCTGTCAGTCAGGTTTCTCTGGAAATCCACAAAGGGCAAACCCTGGGATTAGTGGGGGAGTCGGGTAGTGGAAAGTCGGTTACTTCCTTATGCGTAATGCGGCTGCTGCCCCGGCGCACATCACGCATCCTGTCAGGTCAAATCTTTTTTCAGCACCCGGAGAAGGGAGAGGTGGATTTGCTGAGCCTGCCCGAGGAAGAAATGCAGCATATCCGGGGCAACCATATAGGGATGATTTTCCAGGAGCCAATGACTTCCCTTAACCCTGTGAAAAGGTGCGGGCCCCAGGTAATGGAAAGCATTCTCTGGCATAAGAAGGCAGGAGAAAAGGAGGCACGTGAAAAGGTGCTGAAATTATTTAATGAAGTAAGACTACCCAATCCTGAAACCGTATTTGGGAAATATCCCCACGAATTGTCCGGCGGGCAGCGGCAAAGGGTAATGATTGCCATGGCCATAGCCTGCGATCCGATTTTGCTAATTGCTGATGAACCCACCACGGCACTGGATGTTACGGTGCAGAAAAACATTCTTGAGTTAATCTCCGAACTGCAGCGCACCCACGGCATGAGCGTATTGTTTATATCTCATGATTTGGGTGTTGTAAACAAGGTAGCGGCCGAAGCTGCCATTATGCGCAGAGGAGAAATTGTGGAAAAAGGGAATGTACAACAGGTTTTCAAGAATCCCCGGCACCCATATTCACAAGGCCTTGTAGCATGCCGGCCCCGCACCGATATACGCCCGGAGTTCCTGCCCGTGGTGGCAGATTTTGAAAAAAATACTACCGGTGTACCATTCCCGATACATGGCGAAAGTGAAATGGAGCGAAAGGCCCGCCATAAAAGCATTTATGAAGGGGATCCTTTGCTGGAGGTGCAAAACCTGAAGGCCGGATTCGTGATAAGAAAAAATTTCCTGGGAAAACCCAGGGAGTGGTTTCACGCGGTGGATGATGTAAGTTTTACACTGTATAAGGGCGAAACCCTTGGATTGGTAGGCGAATCGGGTTGTGGTAAAACCACGCTGGGGCGTACGATTTTGCGCTTGTTTAATCCCATGGACGGTAAGGTGCTTTATAAAGGTGTAGATTTGGCAAGCCTGGGCAGTGAAGATTTGCGCAAAATGCGGCCGCGTATCCAGATTATTTTTCAGGACCCTTATTCTTCACTCACCCCTGGCATGCAGGTGGGCAGGGCAATCCTAGAACCCATGCGGGTGCATGGCATCGGTAAAAATGATGAAGAAAGAAACCGTCGCATAAGAGAACTTCTGCATAAGGTAGGCCTTGAGCCGGCGCATTATTACCGCTATCCTCACGAGTTTTCCGGAGGGCAGCGCCAGCGGATTTGCATTGCCCGGGCACTGGCACTGGAGCCCGAATTTATAGTTTGCGACGAATCTGTGTCGGCCCTTGATGTTTCGGTACAGGCGCAGGTGTTAAACCTTCTCAACCAACTGAAAAGAGAATTCGGGTTAACCTATATTTTTATCTCCCACGACCTTTCTGTGGTGAAGTTTATGTCGGATAGAATTATGGTAATGCAGGGAGGGCGTATCATTGAAAGCGGGGAGGCCGACACGCTGTATCATTCGCCCCAAAATGATTATACCCGTAAGCTGATTGATGCAGTATTAGTTCCGGATTAAAAAAAGAAGCTGTCTTAAAAGTGTCAACCGGTCGTTGAGCCTGTCGAAACGACATTTGACTATCAGCCAGATAACCGCTTCGACAAGCTCAGCGTCCGGATAATATCCGGCTTCTGAGACAGTCTCTTTTGGGTTGTTCTGTTGCCTTTTTCCTACCGGTTAAGTGAAAGGGCCATGATGATTGTTATATTTTCAAGTCCTTCCATATCTTCAAATTAAAACTCTTCAAAAAGTTCGGCAAACTCCTGCATGTTAAACTCCGATTCGGCCACCATACGGTTTTCTCTTTTGGTAGTAAGCTCAAAGGTGAGGGACTGACCTGCTTCTGTTAATGTGAGATTGTTGCCTGATAAGGACCATTGAAAAGTCGAAGGGCCAAAATCGGAAGTTGCTGTTCCTGTACCATCGTCATTGAAGGTAATGGTTCCTTCACCGGGTTCTTCCATGGTTTCAAGCAATAAGGAACCCATGTAAAAGCGGGCTTCTGTTTTTTCATGATTCCATGTGCCGGAAATGGAAAAATCGTCGTCTTTGCTGCAGGCACTGAATAGTAATATTAGTCCGGTCAATGCTGCCAATAAATTCAATTTGTTCATTTTGTAATAGTTTTGTGGGGTTAAAATAAGTGTATACATAAAGATACACAAATAGGGCCATATGGAAGGCTTCAGGAAGGGGTTATTTCTGGTTGTTCAGGTAGCATTTTCTGCACAGGGGCTCGTATGACTCTTTCTCACCCAGCATTACCAGTTTTTCATTTACAACGGTGCGATGTGAAAAATGAGCCAGAGAGCCACACTTTACACAAATAGCATGTACCTTGGTAATATATTCTGCCACCGCCAGCAAATTGGGAATGGGGCCAAAGGGTTTACCCTGAAAATCCATGTCGAGCCCGGCAGCAATTACCCTTATGCCTTGGTTGGCAAGCTGGGAGCAAACATTGGGAAGCTCTGAATCGAAAAACTGGGCTTCGTCAATACCTATTACATCCACCTCGTTGGCAAGCAGCAAAATGTTGGATGAAGCCGGTACCGGGGTTGACATAATTTCGTTGGCATCGTGCGAAACTACCTTTTCTTCATCATACCTCACATCAATGGCTGGTTTGAAAATTTCAACCCGTTGCCTGGCGATTTTGGCTCGCTTAAGCCTGCGAATCAACTCTTCGGTTTTTCCCGAAAACATACTTCCGCAGATTACCTCAATCCAGCCACGACCTTTGGAGGTATCTATGTCTTTTTCAAGAAACATGAAAGGGTATTTGGTTTTTCTTTGCTAATTTTACAGATTGTTTGTCTTCCGCAAAATATACTTTTGCTTCGGAAAATGACCCTGCAAAGATAAGTATCGGATACAATAAGAATTCAATTTTATCGCTTTTTATTTCAGAGAAACCAAATCGAAAACCTTTTATGAGCACTGCACAAACACGTGAAAACATCGTTACACTGCTGGAAAATATTATTAAGAGAACCGAACTGATGGAGCGCCAGTCAGATAGCCGCAACCTGCTGGAAGTGGACCTTGCCATGGAAGACGTGCGCATGCTTTATCGTCAGCTGGAAGTATTGAGAGGACAAATGTGGGCTCAGAAACCCCAGCCCGACCCCTCTGCAACTCATTTACACAAAGTAACACAGGAAAAACCGACAGACCCCAAGCCCACTGTAACGCAAGTGCCGGAAACAGCCAGAAATCAAGCCTCTGATTCTTTTCCTGAGGCTAAGGCGCCTGTTGAAAAGGAAGTGGAAAAGAAAACCGAAGAGGTACCCGAAAAGGAGCCTGTAACACAGACCCCTGTTTCCAAACCTGAGGCCAAACCTGCCGATCCCACCCCGGAAGAGAAAACTCCGGTGACCGAACCCAAGGCTGAAACACCGGCTAAGGAGGCGCAACAGGAGAAACAAGCCGTTGCACCCTCGGTTACAGAAACGGCCGGGAAAGAAACTGAAGCTAATCAGAAAGCTCCTGTAGGTGAGGTAGTGGGGAATGGCAAAACTATTGTGGGCGAAAAGTTTAACGCAGAGAAAAGCTCCGTTCATGAACGACTGGCACAGATAAAGGACGACAAAAGCATTGGTGCCCGCATGCAGCAAAAACCCGTAGGCAATATAAAAGAAGCTATTGGAATCAACGAAAAATTCCTGTTTATCAATGAACTGTTCAACGGTGATTTGAAGGCATATAACGATTCTATTGAAAAGCTCAACACTGTGCCCTCCATCCATGAAGCATTTGCTTTTTTGAACGAACTGACCAACGAGTTTCAGTGGGACGGTCAGCGCTCTGCCCATACCATTGAAAGGTTCGCCAACCTGGTGCAGCGAAGACACATGGATTCGTAATAATTTCCCGGTTCTGGGTTCTGCAAAATTTCAAACAGGGCTTTTGATTTGTTCCGCTGCTGACAGACTTTAATTTCTGCAAACATCTTAACAATGGCAAAACTATTTGTAATTCCCACACCGGTGGGTAATCTTGATGATATTACCCTGCGGGCGGTAAAGGTGCTGGGCGAAATAGATCTTTTGCTTGCGGAAGATACACGTAAAACCGGAATATTGCTCAATCATTTGGGTATTAAGGTGAAAATGATGTCGCACCACCTTTTCAATGAGCATAAAACCCTGCAGCACGTCATTGATATAATGCTGAGCGGAGCCTCCGTAGGTTTGGTGAGTGATGCCGGAACACCCGCCATCAGCGATCCGGGGTTCCTGCTGGTGCGTGAGTGTATTAAAAATGAAATACCCGTAGAGTGTCTGCCCGGTGCTACTGCTTTTGTGCCCGCTTTGGTTAACAGCGGATTGCCGTCCGACAGGTTTTGCTTTGAAGGATTTCTTCCGGTAAAGAAAGGTCGGAAAACCCGCCTGGAGAGCCTTAAGGAAGAAACCCGCACCATGGTATTTTACGAATCACCCCACAAGCTGCTAAAAACCCTGGCAGATATGAAAGAGTATTTTGGGGAAGAACGACAGGCCTGTGTATCAAGAGAACTTTCCAAGCTGCACGAGGAAAATGTGCGGGGAAGCCTGAGCGAATTAATGCAATACTACCAAAGTAATACCCTTAAAGGCGAAATCACCCTTGTAGTTGCGGGTGCGTGATGAAGTGATTGAGCGTTTTGTCCCTATTAAACCAGGAAAGAGGCAGCCTCACAAATTTGGTCGTGAAACAGCCTCTTCTTCTTTTTCCTTTTCAACGGAATAAACCGCAGATGTTAGTCGTTCAGTTTTAGTACTGCCATAAATGCTGACTGGGGTACTTCCACGTTTCCTACCTGACGCATACGTTTCTTCCCTTTTTTCTGTTTCTCCAGCAGTTTGCGCTTACGGGTAATATCTCCCCCGTAACATTTGGCGGTTACGTCTTTCCGCAATGCTTTTACGTTTTCACGGGCAATAACTTTGGAACCGATACTGGCCTGTATAGCAATGTCGTATTGCTGCCTGGGGATTAGCTGGCGCAGCTTCTCGCATATTTTCTTCCCGAAGTTGTAGGAATTCTTCCTGTGAATAAGGGCTGAGAGGGCATCAACCGGCTCGCCGTTGAGCATAATGTCCAGCTTCACCAGATCTGATTCTCTGTATCCAATGGGATGGTAGTCAAAAGAAGCGTATCCTCTGGAAATGGTTTTCAGCCTGTCGTAGAAGTCAAATACAATTTCGGCAAGTGGCATTTCGAAGGTAAGCTCTACCCTGTCGGAGGTGAGGTACACCTGGTTTTTGATCATTCCTCTTTTGTCGAGGCTGAGGGTCATGATGGGGCCCACGAAATCGGACTTGGTAATGATTTGCGCCCGGATGTAAGGTTCTTCAATGTAATCGAGCGCATTGGGGCCGGGTAAATCGGAGGGGTTGTTTACAACAAGTTTTTCCCCTTTGGTGGTATATGCCCAGTAGGATACGTTGGGAACGGTAGTGATTACCGTCATTTCAAACTCTCTTTCCAGGCGTTCCTGCACAATCTCCATGTGCAGCATACCCAGGAACCCGCAACGGAATCCGAAGCCTAAGGCTGCGGAGGATTCGGGTTCGAAAGTAAGTGAAGCATCATTGAGCTGAAGTTTTTCCATGGAGGCACGTAGCTCTTCGAAGTCATCGTTTTCTACGGGGTATATCCCGGCAAAAACCATGGGCTTCACGTTTTCAAAACCATGGATTGACTCTGTGGTGCCACCTGTAATGTGCGTAATGGTATCACCCACCTTTACCTCCCGGGCATCCTTGATGCCCGATATAATGTACCCTACATCTCCGGCATAAATGGTTTTGCGGGGGATTTGTGCAATTTTCAGCACACCCACCTCATCAGCATCGTATTCGCGCCGGGTATTCATGAACTTCACCAAATCGCCTTGCGATAGCTTGCCGTTGAACACCCTGAAATAGGCGATAACACCCCTGAACGGGTTGTAGACGGAATCGAAGATAAGTGCCTGAAGAGGTGCATCAACACTGCCGGTAGGTGCCGGAACTCTTTCCACAATGGCTTCCAGTATTTTATCTACGCCCAGGCCGGTTTTTCCGCTGGCCGGCAGAATCTCTTCCAAATCACATCCAATTAAATCAATGATTTGATCAGATACTTCATCGGGCATGGCACTATCGAGGTCCATTTTGTTAAGCACGGGGATGATGGTAAGATCATGTTCCAGTGCCAGGTAAAGGTTGGAGATAGTTTGTGCTTCAATACCCTGTGTTGCATCCACAATAAGCAAAGCTCCCTCACATGCCGCTATACTGCGGGATACTTCGTAGCTGAAGTCGACGTGTCCGGGGGTGTCAATAAGGTTGAGTACGTATTGTTCACCTTTGTACTCGTACTCCATTTGAATAGCATGACTTTTTATGGTGATTCCGCGCTCACGCTCCAGGTCCATACTGTCAAGAAGCTGGTCCTGAAAATCGCGCACGTTTATGGTATTTGTCAACTGTAAAAGCCTGTCGGCCAGGGTGCTTTTGCCGTGGTCGATGTGGGCTATTATGCAAAAATTACGAATGTTTTTCATAGCCTGCAAAATTACAACTAAAATCAATACCTTTCCTGCTTTTTGCAAGGGGTTTATTCGAAATATTTATGCTTACTTTTTATGACCTGTAAATGCCGAATTTGCTGTAAATGAACGTGCATAATTATGAATTATGCCTGATTGAATTATCTTTGTAGCTTTTATGTTACCGGGCATAAAATAAAGATGGTTTATCCTACGTATTATTCTCTATAGCTTTTGTCGCATTTTTCATACACAACCTATATGCGTTATATCCTGATTACTTTTTTAGGTGTTTTTACATGGCTGTCGACAGCTTTTTCACAGGACCTGGTCTTTCCTATAAACATTCATGACGGACAATTAGTTGAAACCTGCTCTGGCTTTTTTACCGACAGCGGAGGCGACAACCACAATTCCTATGGAAACAATGAGGATTTCTCGGTGACTTTTCGTTCGGATAGCGACGAGCAAAACCCTTATATTAAGGTGCGTTTTATATTTTTTGAACTGGAAGAAGGCGATTACCTTTATATATATGACGGGGAAGATGCCTCGGCACCTCTTCTCCACCAGGCCAGCGGGCAACAGCTCAACAATCTTGAAATATGGGCCAGCGGGGCGGCTTTGCATTTCCGTTTTACCTCATCGCCGTCCAATGCCGGACTGGGATGGTGGGCAGAAATATCCTGTTTTTCCCTGTGCAATGCCTTTTACGCAGATGTAACTACCGATAGTGATACCTTCGACTTTTGCCCCGATGTACAAAGTGTAAGCTTTTTTGCCACTGCCGGATATTTTGGCGGTGCCCCCCAGGGAGATGGCTCGGGCTATGTGTTTGAGTGGAATTTTGAGGGAGAAATTCAGCAAGGGGCTACTGTAAACCAAGCGTATAATGCTCCCGGGGCATACCCTTTCAGACTCAGCGTTACCGACCCTCTCAACAATTGTACTGCTGATACCCTGAAAACAGTAAGACTGGCCACTATACCCACTTTTGACGCCACACTGGCCTCTGCTGATACAGTGTGTGCCAGAGAAACTTTTACCCTCATCGGGGGGGCATTGCCGGTAACCTGGACAGGTTTTCCCACCGTGGTAGATACGGTAGCATTTATTACCCAGGGGCAGGAGTTTTCCTCGGTGCTCGAATTTGATGTTTTCCCCCAGGAGGATCAGCTAACCGTTAGAGAAGATTTTGACAGGGTGTGTGTAAACATCGAGCATGTGGATTTCGGACATGTAGCATTCGAACTTGAGTGCCCCAATGGCTCTTCCGTGTTGCTAAAAGATGTGGGGCTTGGTGGGGCTCATCTGGGAGAACCGGTTGTACTGCGGGATGATATTGCAGGCATAGGCTATGAGTACTGCTTCAGCACATTGCCACAACTGGGTGCCATGCATGAAACTTCTTTCCAGTTTCACGAATATATTGATCAGTCCGGCGATTTTTATTTTAATCAACCCTATATGCCTGCAGGTAATTACACTCCGGATGAATCTTTTGAAGCACTTGTGGGATGCCCGCTCAATGGTAGCTGGAGGCTGCGTGTAACTGATGAAATAACAGGTACCTCAGGCCATGTAACGGGCTGGAGTTTGTTTTTTAATGATCGCTTTTACCCCGACTCTTTGATTTTCACCCCGGAAATCATTGATGAGCAATGGTATGATGGCAACAATAATGCAATTACAGGAAATCCTGCTTCGAAAAGTGAAGAAGATGAAGGGGAGTATTTTTATACGTATCGCGTAACAGATAATTTCGGATGCCAGTGGGATACCGTTGTGAGGGTGTATGTACAACCCCTTCCCAGGGCCGAAATTCTCTCTGACCTGGAAATCCCCGTTTGCGAAGGAGATTCTACCCTTTTCAGTGTTGTGCCACTTAACGTGGGAGATGAGCTGGACTGGATTTACCAGTGGATGGTGGATGGTGCTGAGCTGGAAGGGCGCATTACTGATACCCTCATGGCCAAAGAACCGCGAAATTATATGGTACGTGTTACAGATACCATTACAGGTTGTTTCGAATTTTTTGACCTTACCCTATCTACCCAGAATTGCGATTTGACCATCCCCAATGTTTTCACCCCCAATAACGACGGTATCAACGATTATTTTGAAATTATCAACCTGGAGCATTACCCCGGAAGTACCATAGTAATTTATAACCGCCATGGCAGGAAGGTATTTGAACACAACGACTATTATGGCAACTGGTGGGGTGGGGGGAATCAACCTGATGGCACCTACTACTATGTGCTTACCTATATAAGACAGGGCGAGAGGAAACAAACCCAGGGAGTTATTACTATTGTAAGGTAGTAAAACAAGGCCATTTCTCCGTAGAATAAAATTCTGAAATTAATTTTTGCTGGTATTACCGAAAGGAGTATTTTTGACCGTCAAAAAAACTAATCTGTTGAATCTCAATAAAACAATAATTTATGAGCGAAAAGGAAAAGTCCAAAAATGATGGTGTTTTCAAGAAAATTTTGGATAAAGTAGAAGTTGTCGGTAATAAACTTCCCCATCCGGTTACTTTGTTTGCAATTTTAATGGGAGTTGTTCTGCTATTATCGTGGATATTTGGCGGAGTAACTGTTTTGAAGCCTGGTACAGGTGGTGATTCAGGTGTTGCAGAAGAATTTATTGTAGCACAGAATCTACTTACCAAAGATGGTATACAGAGAATATTTACCAGCATGGTGGAAGTATTTGCCACCTTCCCTCCCCTGGGTCTGGTGCTTGTAGTAATGCTGGGTATCGGTGTTGCCGAACATACCGGTATGATTGCCGTAGCATTACGGGTTTTTGTTTCTAAAGTTCCCAAATACCTCATTACCTTTTCTATTGTGATTGCAGGTATGCTTAGCTCAGTTGCAGCTGACGCCGGGTATGTTGTATTGATACCCATGGGAGCTGTTTTATTTATGGGAATGGGAAGGCATCCGCTTGCGGGGATTGCCGCGGCCTTTGCCGGGGTATCCGGTGGTTTTGGAGCCAACTTTATCCCTACAAGTCTTGACCCGATGATTGCAGCCTTTACAGAGTCTGCAGCTGTAATTATTGAGCCGGGATATACTGTAAACCCACTTTCTAACTGGTATATTATGGCCGCCTCCGTACCTTTGGTTGGCCTTGCAGGTACCTGGGTTACCGAAAAAATTATTGTACCACGCCTGGGAGAGTATCGTCAGGATGGAGAAATGCTTATAGAGGAGGGTAACAGTGAAGTAACCCCTCAGGAACGCAAGGCCCTTCTCTGGTCCGGAATTTCTATTGTAGGTGTTCTTATCCTTATTTTCCTGGCTGTTTTCCCCGAAAACGGTCTGTTACGTGGCGAGCTGGATCCCAATACCGGCAGAGCAAGCATGCAGCCATTCTACAATTCGCTCGTACCCATTATGTTTATCATTTTCTTTGTAGCGGGTCTTGTATATGGTATTATTTCCAAAACCATCACAAACAACAAAGATGTTGCCGATATGACAGCCAAGTCTATGTCAACCATGGGGCTGTATATTGTAATTGCCTTCGTGGCATCACAATTTGTGGCCTATTTCAACTGGTCGAACCTGGGTAGCATTCTTGCAGTTAAGGGTTCCGATGGACTCAATGCCATTGGCTTTACCGGTATTCCACTTTTGGTTGCATTTATTCTTATTTCATCCCTTGTAAACCTTATCATGGGAAGTGCATCTGCCAAGTGGGCGTTGCTGGCGCCAATTTTTGTGCCTATGCTTATGCTTATGGGATATTCGCCCGAGGTTACACAGGCCGCTTATCGTATTGGTGATTCTTACTCCAATATTCTTACCCCACTGCTGCCTTACTTCCCGCTGGTAATAGTTTTCGCCCAGAAGTATGATAAAACTGCCGGTATTGGTACACTCATCTCTATGATGCTTCCGTATGCCGTAGCATTTATGATTGCAAGGATTCCCCTTTTCATACTGTGGATTTGGTTGGGTCTGCCCCTGGGTGTTGAAGGACCTATCTATTATGAAGGAAGCACCGAAACTGCTAAAGTTATGGAGGTTGAGGCTATTGTTGATGAAACCCTCACTGCCGAAAGTACTTTTGTTGTTGAAGAGGTTACAGACTAACTTCGCAGAGCCGCATCTTTCAAATGCTGAGGGTGTAATGCGAGCTAACAAATAACTCATTAACCCCACATTGAGTGGATAAAGAGAACCTTTTTACGAGAGCCTTATGAGAGCATTTGCTTTCAAAGGCTCTCGTTTTTTCATACATGGGAAAAGTCGCCATTGTACTTGCTCCTTGTGAAAAATATCTACATTACGATTAATTTGTAATTTTGCGCATGTGTGAATGCAATCCAGGATGTTTTACACGTTGCAGGATTGGTTTTAATTTTTACAGCAAGAAAAGGATAATATGAACGACCATTGTTTATTTGTTTCCGACCTTCATGGTAAGGTAAACAGATACGAAAAGCTTCTGGCATTTATTGAAAAAACAGTTCCTGCCGGAGTTTTCATTGGAGGCGACCTCTTGCCATCCAGTATTTTGCATAGCTTCAGAGCCGGGGAAAACAAGCCCGATTTTGTTTCCGATTATTTGGCCGGTCGCTTTGGGGAGCTGAAGGAAAGGATGGGAGAAAACTACCCCAGGGTGTTTATCATTATGGGAAATGATGACCCGCGCAGCGAAGAGGAACAACTTAACAGTTTTGAACGTAAAGGCTTGTGGGAGCATGTGCATGGGAAAACAGTAACTTTTGGTCAATATATGGTGGCCGGTTATGCTTTCGTCCCTCCAACTCCATTTCTGTTAAAGGACTGGGAAAAATACGATGTGGTCAACGAAGTGCAACCCGGCTGTATTTCACCCTCTGAGGGATTCAGAACCACTAACACAAAGGAGAACATTGAGAAAACAAGTATCCGTAAAGACTTACTGATGTTTACTGACGATATTGAGTTTTCGCGCATGGTGTTCCTTTTTCATTCCCCTCCTTACCGCACCGGCCTGGATAGGGCAGCCCTTGACGGGGTAACAGTGGGAGACGAGAAAGTAGATGAGCATGTGGGGAGTGTGGCCATTAAGGAGTTTATTGAAAACAAAAAGCCTTATCTGACGTTACATGGGCATATACATGAATCTTCAAGGCTAACAGGGGTTTGGAAAGAAAAAATTAAAGAAACAGTGGCTGTTAGCGCTGCCTTTGAAGGCCCCGGACTAGCTGTAATCAAGTTCAGCCTCTCTGATCCTTACCTGGCAGAACGGGTTATTTTGTAGTGGTTGAAGAATCGAAAATTTATTATCCTCTATCATGGATGCTGCACTGGTAAAAAAGACGTATAAAGATATTTGTGTGCATCTGCACAACCGTAAGGTGCTGGATGCCATGGATAAGATAAAACTGCTGATTCAAGCTTCAGACAAAGAGTTTCTCCTCGAACAACTTGAACAGCAAAATCAAACCTATACCAACATTTTAAAACATTCCTTTTCCCGGGTCAAAGACCCCCAGAGGGAAAAAATTCACCATTTCCTCACACGTAGCCTGCTGGAGCTTGCCGATGAACTTAAAGAACTTTTGCTTACCGAAAAAAGCAATGAAAACATATTTGCCCTGAAGAGGGATTTGCAACGCAGTCGTCGCTTTGAACGAAAAGAAGCGCTTTCTTACCTTGAAAGCCTTACTTACGACAGTCAGTTGTCAGATATCCTTAAAGGGGTTAAAGTGGGAGAGGAGGCTGCAGAGGTCTCCAGGGAAGAAGCCCTGGTGAAAATATTTGATATTATTTGGCTGACGGACAAGTACAGTGAGTCGGAAATAGACTTGCTGAATGCTGTTTGTGAATCCAAAAAGCTGCCCCGCCACGACAAAAGCCTTGTGGTAAGTGCGCTTACCCTTAGCCTGCTGCGATATTTTGATGTAAACAAATTCCTGGTGCTACTCCGCTTTGTGCATGTTCGCGAACATCATGTGTGGCAACGGGCTCTTGTAGGAATCTTTCTCTCCTTTTTGGTTTACAACGACCGTTTTTATTTATACCCCCTGCTTGAAGAGAAGGTTCTTGAACTGAAAACTTTTGACCAGATAGAAAAGAACCTGGAAGCCATACTGGTGCAGTTTACCAAAACGCGTGAAACCGAAAGCGTTAGTAAAAAGTGGAACGAAGATATTCTGCCGCACATGATGAAGTTACGTCCAAAGCTGGAAGAAAAGCTGGATTTGGAAAATATTTTCAGGGATGAGTTTGGGGAGGAAAAAAACCCCGACTGGGAAACGGTTTTTGAAGATGCACCTGATTTGCTTGATAAATTGCAGGAATTTACCCAAATGCAGATGGAAGGCATGGATGTATTCATGAGCGCTTTCTCGCAACTGAAGAACTTTCCCTTTTTTCACAAGATAAGCAACTGGTTTGTTCCTTTTTACCATGAGAACCAATCCATAAGGCCGTATCTGAAAACCTCCGGCGATGGTGTGGACCTCACACCCCTTGTACAGACCCTGGAGAAAACACACTTTATGTGCAACAGCGATAAATATTCCTTTTGCATCAACCTGTCTATGATTCCCGATCAGCAAAAAAATATGATGATGAATATGGCCAGCGCCGAAATGGATAGCGTTGCCGAAGTGGAAGAGGGCGAG
>SLOR01000357.1 GCA_007132395.1 Bacteroidales bacterium | reverse complement strand
ATATCAATAATATATATGCAATTTTTTCTTAAACAATGCAGACAGTCAGCTACCTAAACTAATCTATCAGTATTTTATGGAAGATTGAAGAGGAGAAAAAACTACTCTGTCCATTTATCGGTGAAGCGAAGAGGCTTATAGCTGTCGATGTAGGAAAACAGCTCCCCAGGTTCCGCTGCCATATGATAAAGCTCTCTGAATTTTCCTGCGGTAAACCTGTGTTCGAACACCTTTTCGAAGAAATCATTCAGGTGCTGATAATAGTTAAGGGTGTTGAGAAACAAAACAGGCTTGTCAATAATCTGCAATTGCTTTAGGGTAATAACCTCCATAATTTCTTCCAGGGTTCCAAACCCGCCGGGCAGTGCAATAAAAACATCTGATATCTCAATCATGGTGTTTTTCCTTTCACTCATCCCCGGAGTAACAATAAGTTCGGTACAATCATTAAGGGCTATCCCTCTGCTCAGGATATGCTCCGGAATAACCCCGGTTACCCTTCCCCCGCTATTCAAAACAGTTCGGGCAATTTCTCCCATCAGCCCAATGCGGGTTCCCCCGTAAACGATGCCCCATCCGCGTGCGGCAATATGCTTGCCTACTTTTCGGGCGTCTTCATAAAACGCATCGTCCAGGTTATCGCTGGAAGAACAAAAAACACAAATATTCAATGGATTTTCACTCCGGTCTGCTGTTCTCATAAATGGATACTTTGTTATTGTTTTTGCGGGTTAACAATATACAAAGGTATTCTGGATTTCTCCACCAGGCGTGTTGCAGTTTTTCCCACCAGGAATTCTTTGCTCCTATTGCGGGTTTGCATGCTTAAGGCTATCATCTGGGCATTTACATTTCCGGCATACTGGGTTACGCTCTCGGCAAAATCGGAGGCAACACCATCCATGGTAATTACCTGGCAGGGGATGCCGCTATTACGAATCCTTTTGGCAGCTTTTTGAAGGCGGAAAGAAACAAGCCTTCTTTGGAAAAAGGACATACTACTTATCTCAGCAAATAAATGAATTGTACTGTTATACTGTCTGGCCATCTCGATGGTTTTTCCAAGCATGTAATTCATTTTAACGGATGAGTCGATGGGAAGAACAATATTTTTAAAAGCCTTGATATTAAAAGCGTCATTGACCAGAAGCACCGGCACCAGGCTGCCCAGAATTACCCTTACGGCAAAACTGCCGATAATAAACTGTATTCCGTGCAAGCCATGCACACCCATTACTATGAGCTGAACACCAAGCCTGCTGGCGGTGTCACCTATTGTAGTAAAAATATTGCCTGTTACAATATTTGGAATAAGTGCTACCTGCAACTCCTCCTGGTGTTTCTGCGCAAAAGCCAGTAGTTTCTCCTTGGCTTCAATAATAGAGCGGTCAAGACTTTCAGGGCTACTGTCCACCACATGAACAAGCTGTATAATCCCTTTTTTTTCCCTTACAAGGGAAGCGGCAGCCGAAAGTGCATGAATAGATTTATCAGTAAAGTCAACAGGCACCATTACTGAAAACATAGAACCGGAGCTCATAAATTCATTCCTCGTTTGTTGTTTAACAAAATCCCTTAAGAAGTGTAAATATAATATAAATATACAACTTATTAGGACAAATGCGCCTTACTTCTGACAACACAAAACAACTATGAAAACATTAGCATTCAAACAAACCGAGGCTGCTTCAGCAGTGCCTTTTGGTTGTTGAGCCCGTTATAACGAGTGTCGGATTTTAGTCTGACATTCGCTTCGGCAGGCACAGCAGCCGGAAAATTAAGGACTTCTGAAACAGCCTCGGATATAAAAATAATCTGGCGATATTTTACATTTCGTAAAACAAGGGGGCACCCGGTCCGATGGGCACACCTAGAATTATCCAGATGATAAGCATAATAAGCCATGCCCCCAGGAAAATAAAGGTATATGGAAGCATAGTGGCTATAATTGTACCTATACCGGCCCGCTTGTCATACTTTTCAAAGAATGCCACAATCATAGCAAAGTAGGACATCATGGGAGCAATAACATTGGTAACACTGTCACCTACCCTGTAGGCCAGCTGCGTAAATTCGGGTGAATAGCCCAACAACATAAACATGGGAATAAACACAGGGGCAAGAATAGCCCATTTGGCACTTGCACTGCCCACAACCAGATTGATAAAGGCAGATATTAGCACCAGTGCTATCATCAGCGGAATACGCCCCATACCCAGAGAACCAATCAGGTTGGCACCTTTTATGGCAAATATAAGCCCCAGGTTCGTCCAGTTAAAATATGCCACAAACTGGGCTGCAAAGAATACAAGTACAATGTAAGTCCCCAGTGTTGACATGGATTTACCCATACCCATAATTACATCGGTACTGCTTTTAAGGGTTCGTGCACCCACTCCATAAACAACACCCAGGATACCGGCAATAAGGAAAATGATTGCCACAATACCACTCATAAAAGGTGAGCGAAGCAATCCTCCGGTGAGGGGATCACGCAAAAAGCCGCTTCCGGGAACTTTTGCCCAGAAGCCTGCCTCAATAGGCATCATACTCAAGCCCAACAGGAACACAATAAGAAGAAATGTCCAGAAAGTAAATCGTAATCCTCTTTTTTCGCTTTCATCCAGTTGTTTAATCTCCTCGGGTTGGGCATCGCCGCGGTATTCGCCCAGACGGGGAACCACAACCTTTTCCGTTACCCAGGTACCTATAGTGGCAATGAAGAAAGTAGATACAAACATGAAATAATAATTGGCTGCAGGATTCACGGTATAAACAGGATCCACTATGCGAGCAGCTTCTTCGGAAAGCCCGGCAAGCAAGGGGTCAATGGTACCCAGCAGCAGGTTGGCAGAATATCCGCCAGAAACACCTGCAAATGCAGCAGCAATACCCGCAATGGGGTTGCGTCCCACAGCAAGAAAAATCATACCGCCCAGTGGCACCAATACCACATAGCCTACTTCACTGGCAGTATTGGACAAAATTCCGGCAAAAACGATGGCAAAGGTGAGTAACTTTTTGGGTGCTGAAATAACCAATAACCGCAATCCCGTGCTCATCAAGCCGCTGGCCTCAGCAATACCAATACCCAGCAAGGCTACCAACACCGTACCCAAGGGAGCAAAAGAGGTAAAATTGGTTACCATACCCGTGAGAATCATATGCAACCCTTCCCGGCTCAGAAGGTTAAAAACTTCAATGGTTTGCCCGGTACCGGGGTGAACCGCCGTAACATTAAACATGGCTACTATACCACTCAGAATAACAATACCGAATGCAAAATAAGCAAACAAAGCACCCGGGTGAGGTAGTTTATTGCCCACGCGTTCAATGGCGCTTAGCATTCCGGCTACAAATCCACTCTTCTCATCTGTCATATAAGGAATATTTATAAAAGGAATAAGTCCTTTTTAAAGGTGAATAATAGTTTGACCGTAAAAAATTTTAAGTTGCCAAAAATAGTGAATTTCATAATTCTGCCAACAATTGCCACAAAAGCGTATCGGCGGTTTTCCTGAATTTGACGAAGAATAAATGCAGCGAAATGGTTTTTAAGATTTATTATGAACCCTCGCAGGGCTGCAAACCTTCAAACTCCTTTATGATAGGTAGAATTTCCCTTGCCAGGAATCCCATTTCTTTAACTTGTCTTCTATAAGCAGGGTAACCTGATCACTGCGCAGCCCCTTCCATGCGGCACGCAGATTATATTGCGGAGGTACTTCGCCTGCAAAACGTTCTATCGCAATGGATGGGTTGAGTTGCTCAACAAATTTGGCCATAAACTCCACGTACTCTTCGGGGGAGAAAAAATCAAAATTCTCAGGATGAAGCCGGTACTCTTCTGCCATGGGGGTGTTTTTTACAATTTGTAACTGGTGGAATTTTACGGAGTTTATGGGCAATGCCGAAATAATCTTACTCTGCTCCAGCATTTGCTCCCGGCTTTCACCCGGCAGCCCCAGAATAAGATGTATGGCTGTATGCAACCCCCGTGCGGCTGTTTCTTCTATGGCCTGAACAGATTGCCAAAAAGTATGCCCCCGGTTGATGCGCAGCAGGGTTTCTTCATAACAGGATTCCACACCGTATTCTACTGACACGATATTATTCTGAGCAAGTGCGGCAAGGTAGTCAAGCTTTTCATCATCAATGCAATCGGGACGTGTTCCCACCGAAATTCCGCTTATTTCAGGATGTGCCAGTGCCCTTTCATAGCGTTCTTTCAGTATATTGATTTCATCGTATGTGTTGGAATAGGCCTGAAAATAGGCCACAAACACCCGGGCACGCCGATAACGCTTTTGCAGGAATTGTAACCCTTTTTCTATTTGCTCATCTATGGAATGTTCTTCATGGCAATATCCCGGACTAAAGCCGCTGTTGTTGCAAAAGGTGCACCCCCCCACCCCCACGGTTCCATCGCGATTGGGGCATGTAAAGCCCGCATGTATGCTAACTTTTTGGATGCGGGAACCATATTTCTGCTTGTAGTTATCGGCCAGCGAATGAAAACGCCTTGCATTGCCCCAGGGGTAAATCATTAAAGAAGTTTTTTTTATAAGTATCCGAAACTTTGCAATGGATTTCGCCGCAAAAATACAGAAAATATTCCGGCTCGTAGCATGAACCAAAGGGGCTTCTAAGCCTCTGACGCAGAGACTGCAAGGGCATTATTTTGCCCTTCTCCTGAAAATTCATACCTTTGTCGGCACAAAACCAATCCCTAACACTTTAATGCATTTTTTAGACATATTAGTTTTCACTCTTTACATGTTGGCAGT
>SLOR01000115.1 GCA_007132395.1 Bacteroidales bacterium | reverse complement strand
TGTGGCACAGAATCCGCATCAGCGAAAAATCATCCAGGCTCTTATAGAATTTTATGAAACCGGCGACTTGCAAAAGTTTGACGAGTACAACATTTTATGGGTGCAGGATACTATTTCTGACATTGACTTTACCAATGGCTTTATTGAGGTGTACGGTGATCCCTTTGGCATCAAAGGAGCATACCAGGCGATGGTATATCTTAAGGATCATGAATCCAGTGTGCGCACATCCAAAATATCATCGCAGGCCCAGTGGTTTGAAGACAACCTGCCCGTGCACCCGGATTTCAGAAAAGAAAAAGCCATGGGCATTTCAGCCAGAGCGGTAAACATTGCAGCCGTTGCAGGCGACAACAGCCCCACTCCTCCCCTGGGTGTTAATCTGCCCAATGCCGATTGGATAAGGCGCGAGCATGGCTCGAAATCCATTACCATTAGCAATATTGCCATGGCTTACGATATGGCCAACAAGGAAAGTGGCGTTTTGCAGGAGTTTGCCCGGAATGCAGAAGAGCTCGCCCTGGCAAAAGAATATGGCTTTCTGGCCAACAACCTGCACACCGATTTGCACGAGATAGTAGGGCATGGTTCAGGCCGCCTCAGGTCAGGGGTTGCCGATATGAGCATCACATTGAAAAACTATGCCTCTGTCATTGAAGAAACCCGCGCTGACCTGGTGGGGCTCTACTTTATGATGGATCCTTTCCTGGTGGAAACAGGTATAATTCCCACTACGAATGTGGGCAAAGCGCACTACAACCAGTACATTAAAAACGGACTTATGCTGCAACTGTACCGCATTCAGCCAGGCCAGAACCTTGAACAGGCACATATGCGCAACAGGCAGCTTATTGCATCATGGGTATATGAAAAGGGAAAAGACGAACAGGTAATAAGCCGTGAGGAAAAGGATGGCAAAACCTTCTTCGTAGTAAATGATCACATGAAGCTTAGAGCGCTTTTCGGAGAGTTGCTTACTGAAGTACAAAGAATTAAATCAGAAGGAGATTATAATGCTGCGCGCGAGCTGGTTGAAACCTACGGGGTAGTTGCAGATCAGCAATTACTTTCGGAGGTACACCAGAGATACATCCAGTTGAACATACCCCCTTATGCTGCTTTTATCAATCCTGTGTTCACACCCGTAATCCGCAACAACAGGATTGTGGACATACACATTCATTACCCGAAAGACTTTTTGCAGCAAATGCTTTATTATGCTGACAGGTACAGCTTTTTGCCGGCTTATAATTAATGCTGAAATCAACTGCTAATTGCACACTGGGTAGTTCGACCGGCTCATTTAAACTCTTGTAGAAACGACATCTTTAAAACAATAAGGTACCCTCTTCTACAGGTGATACAGTGAGTTTGCCGAACTGCTCAGCGTCCGATTATAATCCCTTGGGTTATATATTTTACGCTATTTGGAGGGCGATTTAATGGTTTTCAGCCTCTTGTAATTAAAGCCAAAAAGAATTATTAAAAGGGGTACAATAATAAAATTGGGAATCAAAACAAACCAAAACCCACTGGGTAGCGATAGCAAGGGCACTAACAGGAATAAAATCATGGGAATGGAAAAAGTCCAGAATCCTATACGTAACTGGTTCCATAACTGTATGATGCCAAAAAATGCAATGATGGACAAAATCAACAAAATCAGAGAGAAAAACAAACCGAATTCCTTTGCCCCCCATACCAGCAGATCCAGCATTCCGGAAGTTTCAAACCATCCGTAGGTGCTTGTTGTAAGGGTACCAAACAAACCGATAATGATGGATAATCCCACATGTACAAAAGCGATAACACAAAGTACAGTAAGAAATACGGGACGTTTTTTTTCTTGAGATACAGGGAGTTGTGTCATTCCTAATGATTTAGAAGGTTGATAAATTACAGGTTGATAAATATATTATAAATTTGATTGATCACCAAATAAAAGTAAACAAATCAACATTTATCATCCACAAAATTGACAAATTTTAAAACAAGTCATTTGAATTTGCTGCAAAAAGCAACCTTCCCTTTCAAATGCCGAAAACATCCGGACTATAATTGTGAATAAACTCCTGGGATTTATGCATCTCCTTATACATGATGGTATCATCTTCTATAAAGGCAACCTGCTTGCGGAATTCGCCCATGAGCCTTTCCAATGCGGGTGAGGTTTTGTCGGGACGACGAAACTCCAATGCCTGTGCAGCATTAAGCAGTTCAATAGCCAGGAGTTTTTCCAGGTTTTCCAGCACTTTCAATGCCTTAACTGCACCGTTGGCTCCCATACTCACATGGTCCTCCTGCCCTTGCGATGACTCAATAGAATCTACAGAAGATGGGGTACAATATTGCTTGTTCTGGCTTACGATGGATGCAGCGCTGTATTGCGGAATCATAAATCCCGAATTCAATCCCGGGTGGGCTACAAGAAAAGAAGGCAACTTGCGCGTTCCGGAAATCAACCGATAAACTCTTCTTTCTGAAATATTTCCCAGCTCAGCCATGGCTATGGCAAGAAAATCAAGGGAAAGGGCCAGGGGTTGCCCGTGAAAGTTTCCGGCAGAAATGATTAAATCTTCCTCTGGGAATATGGTGGGATTATCGGTAACGGCATTTACCTCATCTTCAAATACCCCAGCCACGTAGGCAATGGCATCCTTACTGGCACCATGCACCTGCGGTATGCAGCGGAAGGAATAGGGATCCTGCACATGCTTTTTGGGACGATTTATCAGCTCACTTCCGTCCAGTAGTTTACGTATTCTTTCGGCGGTGCGTATCTGCCCTTTGTGGTGTCGCACCTGATGAACGGGGTCAAAGAAAGGCTCAATACGACCGTCAAAAGCATCCAGGGAAAGCGCCCCGATAATATCGGCCCATTTTTCCAGATCGAAAGCTTTAAGCAGGATATATACCCCGTAAGCTCCCATAAACTGTGTGCCGTTGAGCAGCGCCAAACCTTCTTTTGAAGCCAGGTCGATGGGCTCCCAGCCAAACTTTTCATATACCGCAGATGCGGGAATCGTGTTGCCTTCATGCACCACCTCACCCAGGCCCAGCAAGGGAAGGCTCAGGTGTGCCAGGGGCGAAAGGTCGCCCGAAGCACCCAGTGAACCCTGGGAGTAAACCACCGGCAATACATCATGGTTAAAGAAATCCATCAGCCGCTCAATGGTTTTGAGTTGAACACCTGATTTGCCATAGGAAAGCGACTGTATTTTCAGCAAAAGCATTATCCGTACAATTTCCCCCGGAACTTTTTCTCCCATTCCGCAGGCATGCGACATAACCAGGTTTTTTTGCAGCTGGCTCAAATCGGCACTGGAAATACTGTGGTTGCACAATGAACCAAAACCGGTGGTAACACCATAAATGGGTTCGGTTTGACTGGCAATTTTTTTGTCGAGATATTCCCTGCATTGCTTTACAAGGGTGGCGGAAGTTTCTGAAAGTTGCAACTTACATGGGCTGGAAAAAATCTTTTTAAGTGCTTCAAATGTGAGCTTTTCAGGACTTATAGAATGAACATGCATCATTTTGTTTTGATATTTTAATAAGGGTGACAGCAAAGGGCGATAAAGCCCGGGTTGTTTTATTATGCGTTGGTAAGATGTTCTGTCAGTGCTTCCATTTCCAGATTCACCTGCTCACCGGATTTCATATTTTTCAAAGACAGCGCTCCGGTTTCCATTTCATTTTTACCGATGATAATTACATAAGGAATATGGTTTTTATCGGCATATTGCATTTGTTTCTTCATTTTGGCGGCTTCGGGATACAACTCGCATGATATGCCTTTATTCCTGAGTTGAATCATTACCTTTTGCGCATATTTCTGTTCTTCGGCCCCAAAGTTTACCAGCAACACTTTGCTGAAGGTCATCACATTTTCGGGGAAAAGGTCCAGCTCCTGCATTACGTCGTAAATGCGGTCGGCCCCAAAGGAAATTCCCACGCCCGAGACGCCCGGCAGACCAAAGATGCCCGTGAGGTCATCGTACCTTCCGCCACCACAAATGCTTCCTATGCTAACATCATTGGCTTTAACCTCAATAATGGCCCCGGTGTAATAATTAAGGCCGCGTGCCAGGGTCAAATCCAGCTGTACACTGCATTTTACGGGTGTATTTTCCAGCAGTCCAAAAACCTCCTCCATTTCCTCAATACCTTTTAATCCTGCAGGTGAAGTTTCCAGAACCACTTTCAACTGGGCCAGCTTCTGTTTCTCATCACCTTCCAGCATCAAAACGGGCTGAAGAGCTTCTATGGCTTCAGCGGTAAGGCCCCTTTCGGAGAGTTCTTCATTAACCTTTTCCAGCCCTATCTTATCCAGCTTGTCAATGGCCGTGGTAATATCTGTGATTTTATCGGCGAAGCCAATATATTCGGCTATTCCGGCAAGTATTTTCCGGTTGTTGATTTTCACCGTAACGCTTACGCCCAGTCGCCCGAATACATTATCAATAATCTGAATAAGCTCATATTCATTGATGAGCGAATCGCTTCCGATTACATCGGCATCGCACTGGAAAAATTCGCGGTAGCGTCCTTTCTGAGGTCTGTCGGCACGCCATACGGGCTGTATCTGGTATCTCCTGAAGGGAAAGGTGATTTCATTCTGATGCTGCACCACGTAACGCGCAAAAGGTACAGTTAGATCGTACCGGAGGGCCTTCTCGCAAATTTGTGCACTAAGCTTCTGTGAATTCAGATCTTTTACATCCTCAGCATGGGCTTTTGACATGAAATCGCCTGAGTTGAGAATACGAAAAATCAATCGGTCTCCCTCT
>SLOR01000398.1 GCA_007132395.1 Bacteroidales bacterium | reverse complement strand
GCCGAATGGCTTTTCCCAACGGCATTGGTTCTTTCGGTGTTAATGAGTGCTTTGGAGTTTATTATCGGAGTAACTGTTTTACTGGGTATTAAAATGCGCTGGAGTGCCTGGGGTGGCTTATTATTTATGGCCTTCTTTACCCCGCTAACATTTTATATTGCCCTTACGGATCCCGTGCCTGATTGTGGCTGCTTTGGTGATGCCTTGATTATCAGCAATTGGGCTACTTTCTATAAAAATATTTTCATCCTTGCCGCAGCTGTTTTTATATTTATATACCGCGACCGTGTAAAACCCCTGTGGTCGGAGAAGAAAGACTGGTACCTGGCAGGTTTCGTAACCCTGTTTATTATATGGTTGTCGGTATTTTGCCTGCGTAATTTGCCCATCATCGACTTCCGTCCCTGGAAAGTGGGCAACGATATCAATGAGCAGGTGGTTCCTGTTCCCGAAATTGCCGAGGTGTATCTCATATACCAGCATAAGGAAACCGGTGAAAGAAAAGAGTATCTTCCCGCCGACCTGCCCTGGAACGATGAGCAATGGGTGGCTGCATGGGAGTATGCTGATCAGCGAAGGGTAGTGATACAGGAGTACCAGGAGCCTCCGGTAAGCAATTTTGTGATACAGGATGAATTCGGTGATGATTACACCGAATCCTATATCGGTAACCCCGGTTATCAGTTCCTTGTTATTGCGTATGATTTGCAGCGCACCCGTTCACGTGCCTTCGAAAATACAATCAATGCCTTTGCCTCCCGTGCCGATGAAGATGGTGTATCACTCATTGTGCTAACCGGTAGCTCTTTCACAGCCATTGATGCATTCAGACATGAGGTACAAGCCGCCTATCCCTTTTATCAGTCAGATGAAATTGCACTGAAAACCATTATACGGTCCAATCCGGGATTATTGCTGTTGAAAGACGGGGTGGTGCTGGGCAAGTGGCATCATCGCAATATTCCGACTTACGAAAATGTGAAGAAAAAGTATATGTCGGGCAATTGATCGCAGGAGTATTGTGTGAGATATTGCTGGTCAGGTATTTGTGCATTGTATTTTCAATGTGTGAAACAGCCTTAATTTCCCTATTAAATGCTGTTAAAATGAAGTGATTGTAGTTTTTAATTTTTATATTTGTGCCCCAAAAAATGCCTTGCGTTTTGGGAAATAATCAGAAAAACACACTGGAAAACAATGATTTTCCGGGGAGAATTCAACTAAACCCTAAAAACTTTACAATGAAAACAATCTTTCGTATTGCTTTAATGATGGTATTTGTCCTGGGGATAAATACTGTGGCTCAATCACAGGCCAAATTTGGTCACATCGACACCAATGAGTTGTTGCGCCTGATGCCCGGTAGGGATGCTGCCCAACAGGAATTGGAAACTTATGCAAGAGAACTGGAAACGCAGTTTACGGCCATGCAAAATGAATTCCAGACCAAATACCAAAACTACCTGGAAAATGAATCTACTTTCTCTGAGTTGGTAAGGCAATCGCGCCAGAGAGAACTGGGCAGCCTGCAGGAAAGAATTATGGAGTTCCAGGAGTCAGCACAGGAAGATTTGATGAGAAAAGAAAACAGACTCCTTCAGCCCATCGTTGAAAAAGCCCGTACCGCCATTGAAACAGTTGCCAAAGAAAATGGTTATACCTATGTTTTTGATATGAGTATGGGTGTGGTTCTCTATGCTGAACCCGGAGATGACCTTATGCCCAAAGTAAAAGCTAAACTGGGTATTACCCAATAAGGTAAAGCTTGACTTATAGGATTTAAAAAAAAACTCCGCCGGAATATCTTTTCCGGCGGAGTTTTTTTATTTCCAGGTTTGTTATGTGACTTTGTCTTAATATGAAAACAAGGTTAATTAAATCTTTAGCAGTTCATTAATCTTTATTTGAGCTGTCTTCTTCCTTATACCAGCCGGCATACTTGATGTAGTTATTGGATATTCTGTCCAGCAGGTGGCTGGTTAATTCCTGGTTGATGCTTTTTATTTTCTTTGCCGGCACACCCGCGTAAACACTTCCGGGTTCAATTATGGTATTTTCCAGCACCACACTTCCGGCGGCAATTACCGAATTGCTTCCCACCACGGCATTATCCATTATAATAGCATTCATGCCCACCAGCACATTGTCTTCAATAGTGCAGCCATGCACAATGGCGTTGTGTGCAATGGAAACATTGTTGCCAATGGTAGTAGGAGCTGTTTCGTAGGTACAGTGGATAATAGCCCCGTCCTGGATGTTTACTTTATTGCCTATACGGATATAGTGCACGTCTCCTCTTACCACGGCGTTAAACCATACACTGCACTGATTGCCCATTTTTACATCTCCAATGATGGTAGCATTTTCTGCCAGGTAGCAGTCTTCTCCAAATTCAGGAGTGAAACCTCTTAAAGATTTTATTAAAGCCATATTGTGTAATTTTCCTGTTACTATTCAATAATGTAATAAACTGATTGTTGCTGCAAAAATATACTGATTTAACATTTTACAGGCAAGCTTGTTTAACGAAATATTTCTTCGGATGATGTTTAAGGATTGTCAAGGGTGTAGTGTAAGCCTGCGCTTTTCTTCCTTTTACGGGCCTGCTTGATTATCAGGTAGGCAATGTTGATGATATTGCGTAACTCGCACAACCCCGGTGTCAACACCGATTTTATGTACAGGTCTTCTGTTTCCTGGTAAAGCAGGCTTAGCCTGTTAAAAGCCCTTTCCAGTCGCAGGTTGCTGCGCACTATTCCCACGTAATTGCTCATGATTCCCTGCACCTCCTTGAGGCTTTGGGTAATAAGCACCATCTCCTCGTTGAGGATGGTGCCATCGGCATTCCAGTCGGGGACCGAAGGATTAAAGGTGCTGTTGTTTAAAGAGCCTGCAGCATCCTCTGCTGCTTTGTGAGCGAAAACCACCGCTTCGAGCAGGGAGTTGGATGCCAGTCTGTTGGCGCCGTGCATGCCTGTAGAGGCACACTCGCCGGCTGCATAAAGGTTGTGAATGGAAGTGCGGGCGTGCAGGTCGGTTTTAATTCCTCCGCAAACATAATGTGCAGCTGGCACAACTGGTATCATGTCGCGGGTGATGTTGATGCCTTTTTCCAGGCAGCGGCCATAAATATTGGGGAACTGGGTTTTGAGCTTTTCGGGGTCAAGGTGCGTACAATCCAGGAAAAGATAGTCATCGCCACTGATTTTCATCTCGTTGTCTATGGCTCGTGCTACAATATCGCGGGGGGCAAGTGACCCCCTTTTATCGTACTTGTGCATGAACTCTTCTCCCTTGTGATTTTTCAGGATGGCACCAAATCCTCTTATGGCTTCTGTAATCAGGAAAGAGGGGCGTGTAGCGGGGTCGTAAAGAGACGTGGGGTGAAACTGCACAAATTCCATGTTTTCCACCTGGGCCTTGGCCCTATAAGCCATGGCGATACCGTCGCCGGTGGCAATCACCGGGTTGGTGGTGGTAAAATAAGCCATGCCGGCTCCCCCGGTGGCCATGAGTGTTTTTCGGGCCAGCAGGGTTTCTACCAGACCGGTATCCGGATTCAGCACATAGGCCCCGAAGCATTGGGTTTTCTTGTCGTACCGGGTTACCTTTTCTCCTAAATGGTGCTGGGTGATGATTTCAACGGCGAAGTGATTTTCAAGAATTTCGATGTTGGGGTGCGACCCGGCTTTTGCCAGCAGTGCCCTGATGATTTCTTCGCCGGTATTATCTTTATGATGCAAAACCCTGTATTCTGAATGCCCTCCTTCGCGGCCAAGATTAAAGGTGCCCTGCTGGTTTTTGTCGAAGCTGGTTCCCATGAAAATAAGCTCCTCTATCCTTTCTCTCGATTCTTCAACCACCATTTTCACTACCTGCTCATCGCACAGACCTCTGCCGCATTTCAGGGTGTCCTCCACGAGTCTTTCCACCGAGTCGGGAGGATACATTACAGCGGCAATCCCTCCCTGGGCGTAGCGGGTGGTTGATTCCTCCCTCCGGGTTTTAGTAAGGATGGTTACCTTGCCGTGGTCGGCAACCTTAAGGGCATAAAACAGCCCCGCGATTCCGGAGCCAATTACCAGGAAGTCTGTTTTTTTCTGCATTTGCTTGTTTAGATGTCCAGCAGTAATTCTTCGGCACTTTTGCCGGGGAAAAGCATGGCTGCAGGATTTTCAAGAAGTTCTTTCACTTTCACAAGGAAACCTACCGATTCTTTCCCGTCGATAATGCGATGGTCGTAGGAAAGGGCCACGTACATGATGGGGCGGATTTCCACTTTGCCATTGATAGCCACCGGGCGATCCACGATGTTGTGCATGCCCAGAATGGCGCTCTGGGGCGGGTTGATGATGGGGGTGGAAAGCATGGAACCGAAAACTCCTCCGTTGGTGATGGAAAAGGTTCCGCCGGTAAGGTCTTCCAGGGTTATTTTATTGTTGCGAGCCTTTTGGGCCAGCAGGTTAATTTCTTTTTCCAATTGTGCCAGCGACAACTTTTGTGCATCGCGTATCACGGGTACCATAAGTCCTTTGGGTGTGCTCACGGCAATGCCTATATCGGCATAATCGGGCAGCAGGATATGGCCATCTTCTATTTGTCCGTTTACCTGCGGGAAAGAGGGAATGCTAAGCGTAACGGCCTTGACAAAGAAAGACATAAAGCCGGGCTTGATGCCGTGTTTTTCCAGGAACTGATCTTTGTATTTATTGCGCAGAGCAATGATGGCCGACATATCCACTTCATTGAAGGTGGTAAGCATGGCGGTTTCATTTTTCACGGCCACCAGTCTTTCTG
>SLOR01000025.1 GCA_007132395.1 Bacteroidales bacterium | reverse complement strand
TTTTCGTCAATAAACTCATAGCTGTTTACGTTGGCATTGTGGCGGGTGAGAGGATAGGCCTCGCCGCCGCGCAGGTTGATAGCATACACCTGCACGCCACTCTGCCCGGGCATATTGGCCCTGAAGGTAATGGCTTTGCCGTCGGGGGTCCATCCCAGTGAAAAAACGCTCCGCTGCCCGGTAATAAATGGCAGGGATTCGCCGGTTTGCACGTTATAAACATGCAGTTCGCGGTAATCGCCACCGGCAGGGTGGTCAAAAGGTCTGGGAACATTTACCACGTAAGCAATATGACTTTTGTCGGGTGAAATGGCCACTTCTGCCACGCTTTGGATATCAAAAAGATTTTGCGGGGTGAGCGTGTTACCGGCGCTGACTGTAAAAGGCAGTATCAGCATTATGCACACCAGCAATTTCAGCATTGTGTATGATTTTTTCATGAAATTATAGATTTAAGGGTTTGCAATGGTTTTGAATTACTTGTTTTCTCAAGGGGTAAAAATAAGCAATGCGGGACTAAAGGGGATTTAATCCTGATGCGGTGGGTGTTAAAAAAAGTTAAGGAAGGAGTGACAGCATTAGTATATGCATTCCTTAGGGACAGGGCTTGACCTGTCCCTTAAAATCCTGATATTGTTTCCTGCCACCAATTACAAATCTGAGGTTTTCGATAATATGAACCCGTTGGAAAATTTTTGACGTTTTACCTAGCTATGGGACAGGTCAAACGATGGGACAGGTCAAACGATGGGACAGGTCAAACGATGGGACAGGTCAAGCCCTGTCCCTACAATACACCGTATATTTTAAACAATAGGCCGGTCAAGCCCGGCCAATCACTGCCCCCTTACAACACTTCCCTCCACACAAAACACCCCTCAAATTCCTTTATCTCCTCAGACAAAATGTTTTGAGGGAATATTCCAAACACCGAGGAGCCACTGCCGCTCATACAGGCGTATAGGGCTCCTGCATCATAAAGCTGGCTTTTGATGTGTGCAATTTGGGGGAAATCGGGAAAAATGCTTTCTTCAAAATCGTTTATCAGTTTGTCTTTCCAGTGTTCAGGGCTAAGGGTGAGCAAATCTGCCAGGTTGTAGCGGGGTTGGCGGGGTTTTACCCCGGCATATGCCCTGGCAGTGCTTACATGCACCGGCGGCTTTACCAGCAGCAGCTCGTAACCTTTCAGGTTGACAGGAAAGGGGGTGAGGATTTCTCCGCGGCCCTTGGCCATGCAAGGTGTATTCTGAATAAAAAATGCACAGTCACTGCCCAGTTGTGCGGCATAGTACATAAGCTGCTCCGAAGTAAGGTTGAGAGATAACAAATCATTAAGCAACACCAGGGTATAGGCTGCATCGGCACTGCCGCCTCCCAGTCCGGCACCGATGGGAATGTATTTGTGCAGATGAATTTTTACCGGAGGTATCCCATGGTGCTGCTCAAGCAGCTTCCAGGCTTTTTCGCAAAGGTTGGGGGTGCCATTGGATGGAATGGCGATGCCGCTGGTGGTAAAGGTGGTTTGTCTGTCAGCAGCAGGAATAATCTCCAGGGCATCCTTCAGTGCCAGCGGGTAAAAAAGGGTTTCCAGTTCATGGAAGCCATCCCCGCGCTTTCGGGTAATATGAAGACCCAGGTTGATTTTACTGTTGGGGAAAACAATCATTTGTTTTTGCTACAAACCTAAGCAATTTTTTGCACCGTCTATGAACAATTTCAGGTTGTTCTTTTTAGTTCTTTTATAATATAATGTGCAACGAAGAAAATTAATGCAAAAGTTTTTTAATTTTAATTATGATGCATTCATATTGCTTATTTTTGCACCTGTTGGATTTTTTTAACGTTTAAATATATTTATATGTCCACAATCCTGAACTCTGTTGTTTCCTGGTTTCTAAAGCAAAGAGTTTCTCAAATTGAGAACTTTAAAAGCAACCCTCATCAGGTACAAAATGACCTTTTATTTGAATTGCTGCAAACCTCAAAAGATACTGAATGGGGAAAAAAGTACGGCTATGCCGATATAAAAGATGTAAAAACTTTCCAGGACAGAGTTCCCCTTCAGGACTATGAGCAGGTGAAGCCATGGATTGAAAGATTACGCAAAGGCGAAAACAACCTGTTGTGGCCTACCGAAATAAAGTGGTTTGCCAAATCCAGTGGTACCACCAGCGACAAAAGCAAGTATATCCCCGTGAGTAACGAATCCCTGGAAGATTGCCATTTTAAGGGAGGAAAAGATATGCTTTCCATTTATTGCAGCAACAGGCCCGATACGGATGTGTTCTCGGGCAAAGGCCTTGTAATGGGTGGCAGCCACAGCGTGAGCGAGTTTAACAGCAATTCCTATTTCGGCGATATCTCCGCCATCCTTGTACAGAACTTCCCTTTCTGGGCCCAGCTGCTGCGTACTCCCGATCTTTCTATCGCCCTGATGGATAACTGGGAACAAAAATTGGATAAAATTGCCAATGCCACCATAACCGAAAATGTAACCAACCTCAGCGGGGTGCCTTCCTGGAACCTTATGCTGCTGAAAAAGGTACTGGAGATAACCGGCCGCAACAATATACTGGAAGTGTGGCCCAACCTCGAGGTGTTTATTCATGGGGGGGTAAGTTTCGTCCCATACCGCGAACAGTTTAAAAAACTTATCCCTTCCGACCAAATGTGGTACATGGAAACCTATAATGCCTCCGAGGGCTTTTTTGGTATTCAGGATGTAGCCCATTCGCGCGAGATGCTGCTGATGCTCGATTATGGCATTTTTTACGAATTTATACCCCTGGATGAATTGGAAGACGAAAACCCCCGCGTACTTACCCTTGATCAGGTTGAAACCGATACCAACTACGCCTTGCTAATCTCCACCAATGCCGGCCTGTGGCGTTACATGATTGGGGATACCATCCAGTTTACCAATACCAATCCCTACAGGATTCAGATATCCGGGCGCACCAAAAATTTTATTAATGCCTTTGGCGAAGAGGTGATTGTGGATAATGCAGAAAAAGCACTGGATGCGGCCTGCGAGGAAACCGGCGCCGTGGTAAGTGAGTATACCGCTGCACCCGTGTTCCTGGAAGACAACAACTCTGCCAGCCACGAGTACCTGATAGAATTTGAGCAGGAACCCGACGACCTGGATAAATTTGCCACTATCCTGGATAAAGTATTGCAAAACATCAACTCCGATTATGAAGCCAAGCGAACCGCCGATATCCTTTTGAAAAAACTGAAAGTGCAGTCGCTGCCCCAGGGAACTTTCTTCCGGTGGCTGAAGTCTAAAGGAAAAGTGGGAGGGCAGAACAAGGTGCCCCGTCTCTTTAATAACCGCAAATACGTGGATGAGATTTTGAAGTTCATTAACGAATAAACTCTTTGAAAACCTTTGCCCTTATAGCACTATTTTTCGCCCTTGCACCTTTCGCTATGCAGGCCGGTGAGTTTGTGCTGATACAAGAGTACAATGGCATTACAGGTTTTGTAGCCGAAGACCGACTGGGAAATATATACAGCATCGAGAACGGGGTGCTGTATAAAAACCCCCGCCTTCCCGAAGAAATTTCTTATAGTAAAAGATCGTTTGGAAGAATCAGTTCCGTGCACGTGGAGGATCCGCTTAACCTTTATGTTTTTTTCGAGGATTTCGGACACGTGGTGATGCTGGATAAAAATCTGGCAGAAAAGTCCGTGCTGCTGTCCCCGGTACTTCACCCTGACGACTTGGCGCAAAAAATATGTTACTCTGCACAGGATGGCTTCTGGGCATTCTTCCCCAATGATACCCGCATTGTAAGATTTAACAGACGGGGTATACCCGAGATGAAAAGCAACCCCCTGTACGAAGATTTTCCTGCCCTGAACAACGTGCAGCATATGCAGGAGAGTGACAGGCACCTGTTTTTGTCGCAACAGGGATTGTGGGCATTTGATTTGCACGGAGGTTTTTTATTTTACCTGCCTGATGTGGAACCTGAAGTATTCCAGGTAATGGGACAAAAGGTATTTTTTATCAAGGACGGATATCTTTCTGTTTATGATTTTTTTCTTCGGGAGGAAACCTTAATTTTGCTGCCCGAAGATGAGGTGAACTCTTTTTTCGTGAAGGGGAATGAAATTTATTTGCAGACAGAAAAAGCTGTGAAAAAATTCCGGTACACCGAAAATTTCTGGTAAATTCAATATTACATTAATATTTGTAACCAGGCCACGGGCCTGATATAAGCCTGAAGATATGCACATAGCAATTGCCGGTAACATTGGCTCGGGGAAAACAACCCTTACCCGCTTGCTTTCCAAACACTATGGCTGGGAAGCCCATTACGAAGATGTGGAAACCAATCCTTATCTGAATAATTTTTATGAAGATATGCAGCGCTGGTCTTTCAACCTGCAGGTGTACTTCCTCAACAGCCGGTTCCGTCAGATAGTGGATATCCGCAAAAGCGGAAAAACGGTGATACAGGATCGTACTATTTACGAGGACGCTTACATCTTTGCGCCCAACCTACATGCCATGGGCCTGATGTCCTCGCGCGATTTTGAAAACTATTCCAGCCTGTTTGAACTCATGAGTTCTTTTATCCAGCCTCCCGATTTGCTCATTTATCTCAAGGCCGGAGTGCCTACCCTGGTAAGCCAGATTCAGAAAAGGGGGCGGGATTACGAAAATACCATACGTCTGGATTATTTGAAAAGACTTAATGAACGCTACGATGAGTGGATTGATGGCTACTCCCAGGGCAAACTCCTGGTAATAGATGTGGATAACAACAAGTTTTCAGAACGCACTTCCGATTTGGGCGAAGTAATCCAGAAAATTGACGCCGAGATTCACGGACTTTTT
>SLOR01000191.1 GCA_007132395.1 Bacteroidales bacterium | reverse complement strand
CGAAAATCTCTGGAGCAAAGTGAAATGCGCTTTCGCAGCTTCGTTGAAAACTCCATCGATTTGTTCATGAAGATAAATGATGCCGGTGAATATGTGTATGTTTCTCCCAATGTGGAGCAAATGCTGGGCTATAAGCCCGAAGATATGCTCGGAAAACATTTTGCAGAATTTATACAGGAGGAAGACCTTGAGGATGTTATGGAGGAATTTAATCGTGTTATTGCCCGGGAAAATCTTTCAGGGCTGGTAGAGTATCGCATAAGAAACAAGCAGGGTCAATTGCATTCCCATTTCACCAAGGGCTATGCAGTGGAGGAAAATGGTGAGTTATTTCTGAATTGTATTGCACGGGATGTTACAGAAGGCAGGGAAGCAGAAAAATGGCAGGCCAATAGGATTTTGCAGGCAGAGGAGAAGGAAAAAAAACTTTTTGCCGAAAAATTGCATGAAGAGCTGGGCCCCCTGGTGTCGTCCATCAAGCTTTACATGAGCAAAATAAAAAAGCTGGAGAGCAACCTGGAGAAGGATTATGAAGTGATTGATTACTGTGATATGTTGGTAGATGATGCCGTAACACGTATCAGAGACCTGGCCAATGAGTTGATGCCCAATGTGTTGATAGATTTTGGACTGGAAAAGGCCTTGCTCTCTTACTTCGAAAAATTTGAGCAAAGAAACGATATCCAAATTGACTTCGCCTATTCCAAACCCGTAGAAAAGCCTTCTCATATCTATAAAGTGCTGTTTTACAGAGCAATAGTTGCTCTTCTTAATTATTCGCAAAGTATTGCCGGGCTGGATAAAGTAACCGTGAGCCTGCAGTACCCCGAGGGAAGAATCCGCCTCGTATATACGGATAATAGAAAAGCCTACAGCATTAAAGACTTCTGGGACATTAAAAATGAAAAAACCCTGGAGTTGAAAAATATGAAGCATAAAATCGAATCCTTTGAGGGAAGCATGTTGGTAAAAGCAAATAAAGACCTTGGACTGCTGGTGGAAATTGTTTTGCCACATTCAATTTAGGCTTATGTTCAGATTTTGGGTGTTTTTTGCCCATAATAGCGGAACAGAACCCTCAAATCAAAAAATAAACATACAATCAATCATGTATATGTTTTGATTAATCATGTTTTCGTCTTAAATTTAAGGCCACTATAGTTTGAAAAACAACAAAGTGTTCGGGCATAGGAGCGGGTTTCCCCATTGACCTGCTTCCTCAATTGCATAACCAGGAAACCATGGAAACACGAAAATACAGTCCTTACAAAATATACCTGCCGGTACTTGTGCTTATTGGAGTTGCTTTTTCTCTTTTATGGTTTACCGGTATTTCCCCACTCTTTATCTCTGCGGGCTTGACCCTAACATTCCTGGCATTTACCTTGTATTTGGGACCGAGAATGTTTCGTGTGGAGAAACAGCTCAATGAGCACCTGGAAAATGAGCACCTTTTCAGGGATTTGCTTGATGCCCAACCTGCCGGGATATACCGCCTGGTGCAAATAAAAAATACTCCCGCGCACCCCGATGCCCTTCCCGAACTGTATTACCAGTTTCTCAATATACAGCATGAGTATATTACCGGGATAAACAACCGTGATTTACTGGAAAATCCCCAGCTCATTGCCACCATGATTCATGATGAGGACCTGAATAGCTTCGTGGATACCAATTACAGAGCGGTAAAAAACAGAAGTTTATTTAACTGGGAAGGTCGTATCGTGAAAAATGGGGAAACGCGATGGTTGCGTATTGATTCAACCCCGCGATTACTCAGAAACGGTAATGTGCTGTGGACCGGAATTATTATTGACGTCAGCAAGTATAAGATGCTGGAGCAGGAAATGGAGCGACATAAGGATTTTGAGCGGATCCTCAATGAATTGTCATCCCATTTTGTCAATATAAAAATTGAAAACTTCGACCGCTTCATCCAGAAAGCCCTTCAGCGGGTAGGAGAATATTACAGTACCGACAGGGTTTATATATTTCTGCTTGACGAGCATCAGGAGTTTGCCCATAACACCCATGAATGGTGTGCTCCGGGTATAAGTTCACAAAAGAGCTACCTTCAGAATCTGGAGTATGCCAAAGTACCTCTGTGGATGCAAACCCTCAAAAACTTTAAGCCCTTGAATATTTACAAGGTAGAGGAGATGGACAAAGACTGGGAGGTGGAAAAGCGGATTCTTCAGCAACAGCAAATCAAATCAGTCGTGTCTGTTCCCATTATCTCGCATGAAAAGCTAATCGGTTTTGTGGGGTTTGATTCGGTAAAAGAGCATCGCTTATGGAAAGAATACGAAGTGAAGATGTTGAAAGTATTCGCCGATTTAATTTATAATGCACTGCAACGCAAAGAGGCCGAGGTGCAGCTGCTGGAATCACGCCGGATGCTGCGCTCAGTTCTCGACACCATACAGGTACGGGTTTTCTGGAAAGATTTAAACCGGCAATACATGGGCTGCAACCAGTATTTTGCCGGCGATGCCGGGAAGGAGAATCCCTCTGCACTCATTGGCCTTAGTGATGCCATGTTGCCATGGAAAGAGCAGGCCGAAGCCCAGGCTCAACTGGAACGCCAGGTATCTGATTCGGGCCTGGTTCTGGAAAACCTTGAAGAACAAAGAACCCTTGCCGATGGTAAGCTTCACTGGGTAAAAAGCACCTGCATACCCCTGCGCAACGCCGCAGGCCGGATTATTGGAGTGCTGGGAACCTATGAAATTATTACAGCACGGAAACAAGCCAAGGAAAAGCTCAAGGCATCCGAGCAAAAGTACCGTATCCTTACCGAAAACGCATTTGATGGCATTTACCTGCTCAGAAACAAGCGCTTTGAATACGTGAACCCCCGCTTCTGTGAAATTACAGGCTACAGCCCTGAAGAACTCATGCAGCCGGATTTTGACATCTACAATATGTTTACACAGCAGGGAAGGGAATTGGTGGAAAGCCGCAGAGCTGCCCGCAGCCGTAATGAAGAAATACCCGGCATCTACGAGGTGGAGCTTGTATCAAAAGACAAAAAGACAAAAGATGTAGAAATCAGCACCAACCCCCTTTATACCCCTGATGGGTTTATTATCATGGGAATTATGCGCGACATCAGCGAGCGCAAGCACAATGAAGCCTTGCGCAACCAGGTGGCCATTGCCAACCAGACGGTTATTTTCAAACAGAACTTCCTGGCCAATATGAGCCACGAAATCAGAACACCCCTTACCGGAGTAATGGGAATGATTGAAATACTCTCCAAAACCTCACTGGATGTCAACCAGCAAGACTACCTGAACACCCTGAGGTATTCGGCAGGAAACCTGCGCGAAATTATCAACCAGATTCTCGATTACTCCAAAATTGAGGCAGGGCAGGTGCAGCTGAAGCCCAAAGCCTTTAAAAGCTCAGCCATCTTCGATAATGCCCGCAAACTCTACAGCTCCATCTGCACAAAGGAAATTATACTGGAAACCCGCATAGATCCTTCTCTGCCTGAATATATGCGCACCGACCAAAATCGTCTTACCCAAATCATCAACAACCTGGTGTCCAATGCGGTGAAGTTTACTCTTAAAGGTAAAATTACCCTGGAAGCCACGCTGGAAAAACGAGTGGGTGAAAAAGAATTTGAGGTAAAGGTAATTGTTACCGATACCGGGGTTGGTATAAGTCCGGAATCCATGAAAAAACTCTTTCAGCCTTTTGAACAGATAGAAATGGAAGATACCCGCCATTTCGATGGTACGGGATTGGGGTTATCTATTTCCAAAGAACTTTCCCGACTCATGGGGGGTGATATATGGGTGAGCAGCACCCCCGGCAAAGGAAGTACATTCTGGTTTACATTTGTGGCAGAGGATACCTGCAGCAAAGCAGCTATGAAGGAAAGTGATAAAGGCAAACTTGTTGCTTCTTCAAAAAACCTTTCGCTGAAAATCCTTTTTGCCGAAGATAAAATCGTAAATCAGAAAGTTATCACGCTGATGCTTAGAGAAATGGGGCATCATGTAAGTATTGTACAGAACGGTAAGGAAGCCGTAGATGCATTTCTACCCGGCTATTACGACCTCATTCTCATGGATATACAAATGCCCGAGATGGATGGGATTACGGCCACACGCAATTTGAAAGAAAAATTCACTAACTTGCCACCTGTAGTAGGGCTTAGTGCCAATGCTTTTGAAGGAGACCGGGAAAAATATATGAAGTTGGGCATGGACGAATACCTTACCAAGCCTGTTAGCTACGAAGATTTTGAGAATATCATAAATAAGCTATTTAACCACTTAGGCCAATGACGCGATTTATACAACTGCTAATTCCGGTTTTTTTTCTGTTTGGTATTTTGGATTTGCGGGCAGGCGAGGTGCTAAAGGTGGGTATTTACCATAATCCCCCTAAGGTTTTTTTAGATGACAATGGCAAGCCTGCAGGGTTTTTTATAGATGTTCTTGAGGATATTGCACACAAAGAAAACCTTCAGCTGGAATACGTGTATGATGTGTGGCCTGTGCACCTTGTTAATATTTCTGACGGAACAGTTGATATTCTTGTGGATGTGGCTTATAATGATAATCGGGCCGGGTTATTTTCCTTCAACCGCGTACCGGTTATTGAATCCTGGCTGCAGGTGTTTGCCCGTCCACAGCATGGCTTACAACAGGTAGGCGACCTCAACGGAAAGATCATTTCTGTGCTTAGTGGGTCCATACAGCATTACCACCTTGAAGAATACCTCCTTAGTGAATTGGGTCTTGAATTCGAAATTGCCCTGTTCGATGATTACCCCGGTGCTATGCAGGCCGTTGAAGAAGGAAATGCACACGCGATGATTGCCGATAGATTTTTTTATTT